>CADAXW010000012.1:28163-79357 GCA_902792005.1 uncultured Lachnospiraceae bacterium | reverse complement strand
GTACCAAAGGCCGCCGACCTTCTTCCATCCGGTCTTCATAAGCCCGGAATCCCCAAAGTAATATGTCTTTCCGCCGATGGTTTTGAATTGACGTGCAAAGTATCCGTTCTTTTCCACGTAATACCATCTCTTATTGATCTTATTCCATCCCTCTTTCTTATACCACATGGCTTTGATGGTGGTATCCTTTGTCGGTCTGATATAGTCCTCCGACAGATCATAGATGACCGAGCCAGCCTTTGTACCCTTCACAACATACCATGCCATAAAGCGGTAGCCAGACTTCTTTTGCCAATCCAACAGGTACGACTCATTCTGGTACCGGTATGTGAACTTTCCTTTGTAGTAATCCGGTTCACTACCAGGTCCCCAACTCATCTTTGCCGTCCCCCCGTCCAGGTCAACTGTCACGATAGGTGTCTTAATCCATGTTCCGCGGATCACCATATCCTTCTTCGGGACGATATCCTTAACCTCCTCCTGGCTGAAGGTTTTACCATACTTTGTTTTCCAATACCGAAATGTCTTGCTGGTTGATTTGCTGTACACATTAACTCCAATGGGAGAACCCTTCGGAACCATAATTGTAAAATCTGATACATTTGCCTGTTCCAGCCCCCAGGTAACACACGCGTTTTTTTCATTTGCCAGAAACGTAACCCGATATACCTCCGGTGACTTCTTCAGCTGTCCTTTGGAATCAAAGTAATACTTCTTTCCCTTAATGGTTTTCCAACCGGTTGCCAATCCACCGGAAGGCAGCAGATAATAGTATTTCCCTTTATCATAGGTCCATCCGGTGATCATCTCTCCCATCTTTGAGAAACGATATTTCTTTCCATTGATCTCCGTCCATCCAGTATTCAGTTTTCCGGTTTTATCCGAGTGATATCTGCAGCCATTCTTGTACCAGCCAGAAATTGCAAAACCTGCGATAAACTTGCTTTGTCCATTCATGTTATACCAAGATCCCTTATACTTCAGCATACCTCGGTAAATCGAATGGTCCTCCTTCAAATAGAAACGCTTTTTCTTGTATGTAACCCAGCCGCTATTCTGAAACCATTTTCCATCTTCGTCAAAAAGGAACTCCCTTTCACCAAACCAATAACTTCCCGTTGTCATATGCGGTTGGAAGTAGTATTTCGCGTCTCCAATCGTTGCCCAGCCTGTCACTTGAGTTCCGTTCTTCCTGCAATAATACCAGTCCCCCCCACTCTTGATCCATCCAACCCTCATAACTCCGTTTTCATCAAAGAAATAGGTTTTTCCATCTACATCCTCAAATCCTTCATTGTAGGCTCCACTAATGGTGAAATAGTATTTATTACCATCTATCGTTTGCCATCCTTTAACAACAACCCCTTCCGAATCGGTATAGAAGGTATTCCCATTTTCATGGATCAGTCCGGTTGCAAGGTATCCTTTTTTATCAAAATAGTAACACTTACCTTTTATTTTAAATACGCCTTTCACCGGTACCCCGTTCGATTGGGTATAAAACTTCTTATCCCCTACCATATTCCAGCCGATCTTCACCCAGTAAGCCTTTAAGATAAGTCCATCCTCTATCGAGAGACCTTTCGTTCCATTCTCCAGTGTAAGGAGTTTTCCTTTGGATGCACCGTTCATCACTTTCCAGCCTCGGAACACATGATTCTTCCAGTACTCACATTCCAGCAGAGATAGCTCAGATGCTTGCCCGTATTCATAAGTATGCGGTTGAGAAAGATCATCTCCATATTCCCATGGACCCGGAATGATGAGATTCCCCCCATTCGGATCAAATGTTACATGGATCACGCCATCTTCTGCAACAGAGTCTCCTCTCTCTGATTCTGCTGCAGAAACCGAATCAAAGGAAAAGAAAAGCATCAGAACAAAAAGCAGCGCAGCTGGATATAATGCAATACGAAATCGTTTTCTTGCCATGGATCTCACCTCCTCCAAAAGATACACAGCATTTCCCTCTTCTTATTTCACTCTTATTTCACTCTTATTTCACTCCTATTACGCTCTTATTTCACCTTCTCCAGCCGGACATTCCGGATATGGATTGCCGCCGTACTCGGCTGTTTTCCCATATTGAACTCGATCCGTCCGTTGTCGTCGCTGTCTTCCTTCATTTCAAACTCAAAACTGTAGGGCGACCAGTCCTTCTTCAGATCCACGGTCTGATCCTCCAGGTAACGGATATAGCTTACATCCGGACCTGAAATATCCGTGATCATCTTACGTTCCTCATCTGCATAGGCCTCAAAGGAGAACTTATACTTCGCCCCCTTCTCCATAGGAAGGCCTGCCTGTGTCAGCTGCAGGCTGTAATCATCGGTTCCGCCGTCTTCCGTGGTGATCACGATCTCACCATCCTTGATCTCAGCAGCGCCGACACCCTTGTTCAGATTCTGATATTTCCAGTCCTGATCATCATTCAGATTCTCGGGTGCTGCAAAGTCTCCGTTATTCACGAAGTTACCGGTAGAGTCTGCTTCCCTCATGTGCAGCTCCTTCTCGGGCTTCGTTACATTTTCATCATAGGAATCCTTCTGATATACACGGACGTAGTCCACATACATACAGGTATTCTCATCAAATACCTGATCCGGGTCCGGATCGCCGGGCCAGTCACCGCCCACAGCCACATTCAGAATGATATGGAACGGCTGATCAAAGGGTGCGGGATACGGCTTTTCATCCCCGCCGGTTGCAGTGAACCAGTCGCTGGTCTCATAAAAGGCCTCTCCATCCACGTACCAGCGGATCAGCCCAGGCTCCCACTCGACTGCGAACACATGGTATTCCTTGGAATAATCGCTGCCGTTGGAAACAGAACCCTGGCGCTGGGTATGGGGATCACCAAAATGCAGTGACCCATACTCTCTTGTGGGATCGTTGGATACAACCTCCATGATGTCGATCTCGCCGCAGCGCGGCCAGGAGCCGTAACGAGCCGTCTCCGTCGGCATCATCCAAAACGCAGGAAGGAAGCCCTTCCCGGACGGGATCTTGATCTTCGCCTCCATACGACCGTAGGTAAAATCATGTCTGGAGTTTGTATTCACACGTCCGGAATAATAGGTGACATTTCCGGAGTCATCCACTTCCTTTACGGGACGGATCACCAGCTCTCCGTTCTTTACGAAGGCATACTCCTCCGAATCCCGATAAGCCTGCTTCTCGCGGTTGACCCAGCCGGCCTTGTGGACCTCATATACCCAGTCCTCATCGGAAAGACGCGCCTCGGGCTGGTCGAAATTCTCCTCCCAGACCAGATGATACTCCGCATCCGTGGGATACTTCTGGTATTCATCCGGTTCTTCCTTCACATCAGGTTCCTTCGCCTCGGTTTTTATCTCTGTTTTTGTTTCTGTTTTCGCTTCTGACTTTGCTTCCGTTGTGGTTGCTGCAGTCTTTGCCTCCGTTCCGGCCGATGCCGCACCCGCCGGCGCAGATGTCGTAGTCTCGGAATCCTTGCCGCACCCGCCCATGGCAAGCATCATGGTCAGTGCCAGTCCGGCACATATGCTTCTCTTTTTCATCTTCATCATCCGGTCCCCTTTCGCTAACGTATCGAACTTAACCTCTTATTCCATAGTAACATATTTCCCCATCATTTTCGAGCCATTCATCTCTAATTCAGTTCCTTCTCATAGCAGTAGAAGGGCTGGTCGTACATTTCGCACTCGCCCACCAAATTGAAGTGAAAGACAGCATAGCTCCGGATCGCCTTCTCGTTCAGGCGGTTTACCACCGCATGAAAGCTTCGGTATCCTCGTTCCTTCAGTTTGTCCAGGCCATACTGTACCATCTGACGGGCAAGTCCCCGATTCTGGTAATCCGGGTGCACTGCAACCCGCGCCAGTTCTCCGCCGGGCTGCAGTTCCTTCGTCCAGCATTCCAAGGCATCCACCTGAGGATCCTCCTCCAGGGATACCGCTGCAACGATCCGTCCTTCATCCCGCATAATGAACAGGGCATCCCGGGAGAGGTCAAATGTGATCTCGTCATTTCCGGGGTACTGCTCCGTCCATGGACAGAATTCCCGTCCGATCTGCATCCGATATAATGCCAGGATCTCCTCCCGGTCTTCTTCCCTTGCAAGTTCGATCTTCATCCTACAGTCCTCCATATATTCCTGTTGTATTACTGTGCAAATCGGGGACGATTCCGGACTCAAAGTCCGAAACCGTCCCCGGTTGTTTACTTTACTGTGGCTTAACTACAATATTGATGATCTTCTTCGGTACGTAGATCTCCTTCACGATGCTGAAGCCCTCCAGACGGGAGGCGATGGCTTCCTTACCTGCTGCAAGGATCGCATCCTTATCTGCATCGGTGGGAACCTCTACGGTTGCCCGGGTCTTGCCGTTGATCTGAACCGGAAGCTCCATGGTATCAGCAACCAGATACTTCTCATCATACTCCGGCCAGGTCTGATGGAATACGGAATCCGTACCACCCAGAGCCTCCCAAAGTTCTTCACCCACATGCGGTGCAAAGGGGGCAATGAGGCGTACCATGTACTCCATGGTTACCTTATCCACGCCTGTCGTCTTTGTAAGATCCACAAACTTGTTATTGTACTCCATAAATGCGGAGATTACCGTATTCAGGCTGAAGCTTTCCAGACGCTGTGAAACATCCTTTACCAGTCCGTTTCTGAGGCGGAGCAGCTCCGGTGTTTCCGGGATCTCCTGACCACCCTGGATCTTTTCCAGGTTCTCGGTCACCATGGTATAGAAGCGCTTCAGGAAACGGAAGATTCCGTCGATTCCTGCATCATCCCAGATGGAATCCAGTTCCGGAGGTCCTACGAACAGCTCGTAAAGACGAAGGGTGTCGCATCCATACTCTTCTACGATATCATCCGGAGATACGATATTGCCAAGGGACTTACTCATCTTCGTCGGCTTACCGGTGACACGGTCCTTGCCGCAGATCATACCCTGGTTGAACAGCTTCTTGAAGGGCTCTTCAAAGCTTACCACACCGATGTCATACAGGAACTTGGTGTAGAAGCGGGAGTACAGCAGGTGAAGCACGGCATGCTCTACACCTCCGATGTACATATCTACCGGAAGGTACTTGTCAGCCTTCTCCTTGCTTACCAGCTCCTGGCTGTTCTTGTTGTCTATATAGCGAAGGAAGTACCAGGAAGAACCTGCCCACTGAGGCATGGTGTTGGTCTCACGCTTCGCAGGCTTTCCGCAGCAGGGGCAGGTGGTATTTACCCAGCTCTCAATGGCTGCCAGCGGTGATTCCCCTGTACCTGTAGGCTCATACTTCTCTACATCCGGCAGGAGCAGCGGCAGCTGATCCTCGGGCACGGGAACCGCACCGCAGTCCGGGCAGTGAACGATGGGGATCGGCTCACCCCAATATCTCTGACGGGAGAATACCCAGTCACGCAGTTTGTAGTTTACAGTAGCCTTGCCATAGCCCTTATCCTCGATGTACTGGGGAGCTTCCTCCTTCAGCACGGAGGATTCCATACCATTCCAGTCACCGGAATTGATCATAATACCGGAAGCCTCTGTATAAGCCTCCTGCATATCGGGAATCTCCACACCATCCTTGGCGATAACCTGGATGATGGGAAGGTTGAACTTCTTTGCAAATTCAAAGTCACGGTCATCATGGGCAGGAACGCACATGATGGCACCGGTACCATAATCCGCCAGTACATAGTCGGAAAGCCAGATGGGAACCTTGGCTCCGTTCAGCGGGTTGATGGCATAGCTTCCGGTGAACACACCGGTCTTTTCCTTGTCAGCCATACGGTCTACGGAAGAGCGAAGGGAGGTCTGATAGATATACTGATCTACGGCTTCCTTGGTTTCCGGTGTTGCAAGGCCTGCAGCAAGTGCATGCTCAGGAGCCAGTACCATAAATGTAGCGCCGTACAGGGTATCCGGTCGTGTTGTATAAACGCGGATGGACTCCTCGCGTCCGTCGATCTTAAAATCAACCTCTGCACCGCGGGACTTTCCGATCCACTCCGTCTGCATCTTCTTAACCTTCTCCGGCCAGTCCAGCTTGTCCAGATCCGCCAGGAGACGGTCTGCATAGGCAGTGATCTTCAGCATCCACTGACGCAGATTCTTCTTGGTTACATCTGCACCGCAGCGCTCACATTTTCCTTCCTTAACCTCTTCGTTGGCAAGACCGGTCTTGCAGGAAGGACACCAGTTGATGGGCATCTCCTTCTCATAGGCCAGACCCTTCTTGAACATCTGAACGAAGATCCACTGAGTCCACTTATAGAACTCCGGATCTGTGGTATTTACTTCCATATCCCAGTCGTAGATGGCAGCGATCTGCTGGATCTGACGCTTGATGTTGGCTACATTGGATGCTGTGGAAATGGAAGGATGTACGCCGTTCTTGATCGCGTAGTTCTCCGCCGGAAGTCCGAAAGCATCCCAGCCCATGGGATGGATCACGTATTTATCATGCATCAGCTGATAGCGGCTCCAAACATCGGAAATAACGTAGCCTCTCCAGTGACCTACGTGAAGTCCGTTGCCTGAAGGGTACGGGAACATGTCCAGACAGTAATACTTTTCCTTCTTTCCGTCATTTACATTCACCGGGTTGTCCGCCCAGTTTTTTGTCCACTTCGCTTCGATCAGCTTATGATTATACTTTGCCATGTATCTATCCTCCAAAGGTTTTATACAAAGGTGTATTATAGCACAGGCCTGGGGCTTTTCTCAACCCAAAATATACTGGAAATATAGTGGAAATAAGGGCCAAAACAGAGATGAAACCCGGTCTGTCAGTCGATCAGCTTCATTTTCACCTTAATGGATATCTGTCTTGTGGTTTCCAGGCGGTCAAACCTGACCAGATAACAGCCTTCCCGTTCGTCCACTTCTTCTATGGTACCCGGACCGAAAACCGCATGCTCCACCCGCTGTCCCGGCTGAGGGAGTGCTCCTGTTTCCTTCGGCTTCAGCAGCTTGCTTTCACTTTCGATAAAACGTCTGGCCGACTCGATCAGTGTATCCGCCGGAAGCTCGGTAAACTCCAGATGGTTGGCGTCTATATCCAGAAGGAACCGGGAGGGATAACGGTATGCCCCGTCATAGTTGGTTCCTCCGGCGCAGGAAAGGTACAACCTGTCCTTTGCACGGGTCATGGCCACAAATGCCAGTCTCCGCTCCTCCTCCATCTCTTCCAGACTTCGGATCTTTCGTGACGGAAAGATTCCCTCCGACATACTGCAGAGAAAGACATATTTGAACTCCAGTCCCTTGGAGGCATGTACTGTCATAAGCCGGACCTTATCCTCCTGTTCCGAGTCTGCATCCGCATTGGTGTAGAGCGCCACATGCCGGAGATAATCCTCCAGCCCCGCTTCTTCTCCGCAGGTGGTCTCATATTCAAAGACGGACTGCTTCAGCTCCGACAGGTTATCCAGACGCTCCTGAGCTCCTTCCGTCCGGAGCATTTCATCATAACCACTGGCGTCCAGGATCTTTGCCAGGACTTCGGAAGCAGAAAGGCCTTCCGCCAGTTCAGAGTACAGTTCGATCAGGGTGATCAGCTGATGGGCCCTTGTATTCCGGAACAGCTCCTGCTCCACATTTTCCTTCAGCGCCGTATAAAGACTACATTGATTCTCCTTTGCATAGTTCTCCAGATATTCCATACGCCGCTTGCCGAGATTCCGCTTCGGTACATTTGCGATCCGCCGAAAAGAAAGATCGTCCCGGTAAAGCAGCATCCGGAGATAGCAAAGGGCATCCTTGATCTCCGCCCTGCTGTAGAAGGGAACCCCGGAATAGATCACATAAGGTATGGTCTCCCCCGTGGAGGTTTCATGCAGCAGCGCATGCTCCAGAGACCGGGTCACATAGTGGGCCCGGTAGAGAACCGTCATATCCCGGTAAGGAACCCCTGCTTTATGAAGCGCGGTCATCTCTCCCGTGATCCAGTCCGCCTCCTGCTCCGCGCTTCCTGCGATATGACAGTAAACCTTCTCACCGCTGCCGCGCATGGGGATCAGATCCTTCTTGATCCGGAGGGTATTGGTATCGATCAGTGAATTCACCACGGACAGGATCTCCGGCGTAGATCGATAATTCTCATTCATGAACACCGTCTTCGTCCCGGGGAAATGTTCGTCAAAAGAAAGAAGAAATCTCGCGTCCGCGCCCCGCCAGCTATAGATCGTCTGATCCGGATCTCCCACAACAAACAGGTTCTTATGATGCTCCGCCAGCACCTTCATCAGCTTATACTGGGGCGGATCGATGTCCTGGAACTCATCGATCATGATATACTCCAGGCGCTTCTGCCACTTCTCCCGGATATCCGGATGCTCCCGGAAGATATAAAGCGTAAAAAGGATCAGATCATTGTAATCCAGGCCGTAACATTTCTTTTCCTGATACAGATATCCATAGAACAGAATATCCCTGACCGACTCCGCCTCTTCATACTTCTTCTGCAGATCCTCCAGCGACATGGAAAGCATATCCTCATAATAATTGGGATCCTCCTTCAGCTTTCGCATCTCAAACATATCTCTGGCTCTTGCAAAGGTCATGTCCCGGAGGGACAGACCCCTTTCTTCATAGATGATCTTCAGCATATCATCGATATCGGCATTGTCCAGCACCAGGAAATTCCTGGGATACTGCACAGCATGGCTGTCCTCCTGAAGCACGGACACACAGAAGCCGTGGAAGGTATTGATATAGCCCGTATCCTGATCTCCTGTCAGATTGTGGATCCGCTGGCGCATCTCATTTGCAGATTTATTTGTAAATGTAACGCAGAGGATATGCCCAGGAAGGATCCCCAGCTCCTCCACCAGATAGGCAAACCGGTGTGACAGCGCCCTGGTCTTTCCGCTGCCGGCACCTGCTATGACACGGATATAACCCTCCGTGGAAGTGACCGCTTCCCGCTGCGATACATTTAATTGGTCCAATAATCCCGGCACAGTCCGCTCCTTTCCTGGTCAGCAAAACATAGAGAAAAACCGTCGCAAGAATAACCTGCGACGGTTTCATTATAGCAAATCGTATGTTCGATTACAAGAATATGTTTTCGAAAGCAGTTGTTTAGGAATCAAAAAGGAAGCAGCAGTTACCTTTCGGCACTTGCTGCTTCCTTTTATTCTACGCAGTACTGCGTATCTTACTACCTATTTCGGCTTACTGCTCCTCAGCGATTGCTGCCTGAGCTGCTGCCAGACGAGCTACCGGTACACGGAACGGTGAGCAGGATACATAGTCAAGACCGATCTTATGGCAGAACTCTACGGAAGACGGATCTCCACCGTGCTCGCCGCAAATACCTACGTGAAGCTTCGGATTAACCGGCTTACCAAGCTTGATAGCCATCTCCATCAGCTTACCAACACCTGTCTGATCCAGCTTAGCGAACGGATCGTTCTCGAAGATCTTGGTGTCATAGTATGCCTCAAGGAACTTTCCGGCATCATCACGGGAGAAGCCGAATGTCATCTGAGTCAGGTCGTTTGTACCGAAGCAGAAGAAGTCAGCCTCAGCAGCGATCTCGTCAGCAGTCAGAGCTGCACGCGGGATCTCGATCATTGTACCAACCTCATACTCAAGCTTAGCGCCTGCTGCTGCGATCTCAGCATCTGCTGTCTCAACAACAACCTTCTTAACGAACTTAAGCTCCTTAACCTCGCAGGTAAGCGGGATCATGATCTCCGGCTTTACATTCCAATCCGGATGAGCCTTCTGAACCTCGATTGCTGCGCGGATAACAGCCTTTGTCTGCATCTTTGCGATTTCCGGATAAGTAACAGCCAGACGGCATCCACGATGACCCATCATCGGGTTGAACTCCTTCAGAGACTCAACGATAGCCTTAACCTCATCCAGTGTCTTGCCAAGGTCGTTAGCAAGCTTGATCTGCTCAGCTTCCTCATGAGGAACGAACTCATGAAGCGGGGGATCCAGGAAACGGATCGTTACCGGGCAACCCTCAAGTGCCTCATACAGAGCCTTGAAGTCTCCCTGCTGATAAGGAAGGATCTTATCAAGAGCCTTCTCTCTTGCTTCTACTGTATCAGCGCAGATCATCTCACGGAATGCAGCAATTCTGTCTTCCTCGAAGAACATATGCTCTGTACGGCAGAGACCAATACCCTCAGCACCCAGCTCACGAGCCTTCTTAGCGTCTGCAGGTGTATCAGCATTTGTACGAACCTTCAGCTTACGATACTTGTCAGCCCAAGCCATGATGCGGCCGAACTCACCAGCGATCTGAGCGTCAACGGTCGGGATAAGACCATCATAGATATTACCTGTTGTACCATCGATGGAGATCGGATCGCCCTCGTTGAATACCTTTCCGCCGAGAGTGAACTTCTTGTTCTCCTCATCCATAACGATGTCGCCACAACCGGATACACAGCAGGTACCCATACCACGAGCAACTACGGCTGCGTGAGATGTCATACCACCACGAACTGTCAGGATACCCTGAGCAGCCTTCATACCTGTGATATCCTCCGGAGATGTCTCCAGACGAACCAGAACGACCTTCTCGCCGCGTGCAGCCCACTCTACAGCATCATCAGCTGTGAATACGGCCTTACCACATGCAGCACCCGGAGAAGCGCCAAGACCCTTGCCGAGCGGTGTAGCTGCCTTAAGAGCTGCTGCATCGAACTGCGGGTGAAGCAGTGTATCCAGGTTACGAGGATCGATCATAGCTACTGCTTCCTTCTCTGTCTTGTGTCCCTCATCAACGAGGTCGCAAGCGATCTTCAGAGCAGCAGGAGCTGTTCTCTTACCGTTACGGCACTGCAGCATGTAGAGCTTCTTGTTCTCAACAGTGAACTCCATATCCTGCATATCATGATAGTGATTCTCAAGGATATCGCAAACCTTGATGAACTCTGCGTATGCTTCCGGGAACTCCTGCTCCATCTGAGCGATCGGCATAGGTGTACGAACACCAGCAACTACGTCCTCGCCCTGAGCGTTCTTCAGGAACTCGCCCATCAGCTTATTCTCGCCTGTAGCCGGATCACGTGTAAATGCAACACCGGTACCGGACTCATCATTCAGGTTACCAAATACCATCGGCATTACGTTTACAGCAGTACCCCAGGAATACGGGATATCGTTGTCACGACGGTATACATTTGCTCTCGGGTTATCCCATGAACGGAATACAGCCTCGATAGCCAGCTTCAGCTGTGTAACAGGATCAGACGGGAAGTCCTCACCGAGCTGTGCCTTGTACTCTGCCTTGAACTGCTCAGCCAGAGTCTTAAGATCAGCTGCTGTAAGGTCAACGTCATACTGAACGCCCTTCTCTTCCTTCATCTTGTCGATCAGCTGCTCGAAGTACTTCTTACCAACTTCCATAACGACATCAGAGAACATCTGGATGAAACGACGATAAGAGTCATATACGAAACGCTCGAACTTCGGATCCGGGTTTCCTGCGATCATAGCAGCAACAACCTCGTCATTCAGACCCAGGTTCAGGATGGTATCCATCATACCGGGCATGGAAGCTCTTGCACCGGAACGTACAGATACAAGAAGCGGATTCTGAAGGTCACCGAACTTCTTTCCGTTGATCTCCTCCATCTTTGCAACGCCTTCCATAGCCTGTGCCATGATCTCGTCGTTGATCTTGCGGCCGTCCTCGTAGTACTGTGTACAAGCCTCAGTTGTGATTGTGAATCCCTGGGGAACCGGAAGACCGATGCCTGTCATCTCTGCCAGGTTCGCACCCTTACCACCAAGAAGATTTCTCATGCTCATGTCGCCTTCGCTGAACATGTAGACCCATTTGTTTGCCATGTTAATAGATACCTCCTACGTAAAAAGTATTTAATTCTGCGGAACACCCCTCCTGGACATCGAATTGTCCGAGCCGTCCGCGACTGTGAAACATTATAGCACAAACGAAGGATAAAGAAAACAAGTAATTGAACAAAGATGCCCGTTTTTTTTCCCGCTTTCTACGCCGCATTTGCTATATCCGTAACCTTCAGTTTCCTGACCTTTCGGAACAGGATCACATCAATGATGAGAGCGAACATCGCCTCCATGGCGGCGGCAATCACCCAGCACATGGGCATAAAGCTCCGGTTCATCATCAGCTCTTCGATTTCCAGTGCCCTTACAAGGAAAAGAGCCAGACCACCTCCGGCGATCACTGCCACGATCAATCCTGCCACAAGGGTGATCACCGCCTCACGAAGCAGGAAACCGACACATTGCTTCTGGCTGAAGCCATTCACCCGCATGATGATCATTTCCTTTGTTCTTCGACTGATGAAAATGTTGATCAGGTTCGCCAGAACGAAGACACTCATCAGAATAGCGACCCCCGTCAGCAGATATACCACAGAATCCACAGATTTCTGCATTCCCTCAAACATACTCCTGATCGTATCCAGACTCTCGACCTCGATCTCCTCACGGACCTCTTCCCTGATCCGTTTGAGCAGTGTCTCCTGATCCGCTCCGTTCAGGCGGATCATCAGGATATTGTCTCTTGCATCCAGACCAAAGAGATTGCTGTAGGCCTCTCTGGACATGACAACGTTTCGTCCCACATAATTGGTAAAGACACCCTTCACCTTTACCCTATGCTCATACAGATGTTCATCAAACAGCGTATACTCATCTCCCTCATCCAGTCCGGTAAGCTCCATCAGACGATTCATGATAAGAACGCCGTCGGTGGGGAGTTCCATCTCCTTTCCGGTTTTCCAATCCTTCAGATGGAAATAATCGCCTGCATCTTCAGGATCCAGGACCAGAAGATTTGTATACTGCTGTACATCTTTCAGCCGGTAGATGGTTCCGATCTCTGCGGCCGTCTCATAGGTTCCTCCCATCTCCTCAACGATATGTCCCATATGCTGAACGTCATATACGTCAAGGCTTTCT
Source organism: uncultured Lachnospiraceae bacterium (assembly GCA_902792005.1). GTDB lineage: Bacteria > Bacillota > Clostridia > Lachnospirales > Lachnospiraceae > Eubacterium_Q. The sequence continues at coordinate 66,452 of CADAXW010000012.1, read as the reverse complement.
CCGAATTTCACCTTGAGATCGTATCCCCATACGTCACTGGCCTCATTTTCCACCATGCCGCTATATGCCCGGCTCAGGGTAAGCCCTACACCGATCACGGCACAGCTCGCCGCAATGATGATAATGGTGATCAGAACACGCGGGAGTTCCGTTCTCATATTTCGGAAGATCAGATTCCTGTATACGCTTCCTGACCTTTTCCGGACGGCTTTCCGCCTGCGCTGATTCGTCTCGCCGTTAATGAGCCGGATCGCCGGGGTTTTCAGCACATTTCGCGTGGCAATGAACACCGCAGCGATGACTGCCAGGATCACGAGCGCCGCTGAAATGAGGACCGGCCACCATATGAAAATGTACTTTGGAAGCCCGGTAACAAACATGGCTACAATATAGGTCCGGAAAAACCAGCTTCCAAACAGTCCGAGACCGATACCGGCGATGATGCCCATGATCGTTGCCGACAATCCGAAGATCAGATATTTGCTCCGGATCACACGGTTGAAGAAGCCCAGGGACTTCATGGCACCCACAAGCTTTTTCTGTTCATCGATGATGATCACGACGGTGGAGAAGGATACCATGGCACTGATCACAAGAAACAGGGCGATAAAACCGCAGGAACCCGCAAGAAGGGAGCTGAGGGTTGCCGTCAGCTGTACATAACCAAAGCTTGCACTCCGGTTTGATACGGCAAAGCTTCCATCGATCTCCTCCTCAGCGTTGGCCCGTGCATCATCCATGGCAGAATTCAGTTTTTCTTCATTCTCCTTTAACTCTTTTTCGGACTCGTCATACTTCTTCTTATTCGCATCATATTCCGCCTTGCCCTTTTCATACTCGGCAAGACCCTTGTCATATTTTTCCTTTCCGGCCTCGTATTCCTTCAGCCCTTTTTCGTACTTTTCTTTTCCGTCGTCGTATTTCTGTTTCCCTTCCTTCAGCTTCTTCTCTGCATCATCCAGCTTTGTCTCTGCAGCTGCAAGCTCCGCCTTTGCTTCCGTCTCTTTATCATTCAGTGTCTCTCTGGCGTCCGGGATCAGATCCTTTGCTGCATGTGCCTTGCCGTACCCGTTGAAATAATATCGGATCAGATTCTTGATCTTCTCATCAAACTTCTTGATCTTTGCCGTACGGACATCTGCCAGTTCTTCAATGGTGTCAAGCTTCTTGACCAGCTGCAGGACCGTAAGATTCTTTCCGTCCTTACTGAGATAATCCAGAAGCTTCTTCGATGCCTCTCCGTTTTCGCCCCAGGCAATGGCCTGCTCAGACAAAAAGGAATAAGCGTTTTTGTCTCCGTTTGTGATGGCCGCGAGAAAGAGTGCCGTCTCTACGTCCATCTCATCCATGAAGCTGATCTCATCAAAGACCTCCAGCAGTGGCTCCACCGCTTTATCTGTATCTGCCTCCGCCTTCTTCAGAAGATCATCAGCATTCTCCTTCTGTGCGAACACAGCTTCCAGGGCCGGCTTGTAAGCGGTAACCGCCTTACTCTCAATGTCACTCACGGTCTTCAGAACATTTCCGGGCAGTTTTGAGAGGATCCCGCTGATCTTATTTCTTGCCGCTGTCAGCTTCTCAATCCCCTGGTCTGCCTCTTTTTCAGCGCTATCCAGCTTTGTTTTTGCATCGCTGAGCTTTTGATCTGCTTCCTTCTTTTTCTCGTTATACTGCTTTTTGCCATCCTCCAGCTGCTTCTCGGCTTTCTCCAGTTCCGGCGCATTTTTATCAAGCTCTTCCTTCGCGCTGGTCAGCTTCGTTTCGGCATCATCAAGTTTTTTCTTTGCATCCGTCAGCTGCTTTTCTGCATCCGTCAGCTTCTTTTCACCTGCATCCAGTTTGTCCTTTGCGTCCGCCAGCTTCTTCTTCGCTTTCTCAAGCTTCTTTCGGGGTCCGGCTGTCTCCTTCTGTATCCTATCCTCGGCAAGGGCCCGGAGCTCATCCATGTGAAACTCTGTAAATAACGGGATCACTTCATGGATATCATCCTCCAGCTCCCTGCAGACGTCCAAGTATTCCTCTGACAGAGGATCCAGTCCCTCCGTGTTTTCCAGCTTGATCAGGGCACGAAGATACCCACCGTTCAGTGTCTCCTTTGTCGTAAAGGCCGAAACATCTGCCACCAGACAGTTTGCGTGATTCTTGTCGGAATACTCCGGATGGATCACCGTACCTACCACGGTGAATTCCGTGGTTCCCACCAGCTTCTTATATTGTTCATCCACATCGATGCTGAGATGATCTCCGACCTTTATCTCCAGCTCATCGGCAAGGCTCTCGCTGACTGCGATCTCATCTGCCTTCTCCGGGATCTTTCCGGACACCAGCCTTGGCACACTGACCCGGCTGGTATTACTTACAAAGGGTACCAGAATGGATACTCCGTTTTTCAGGACCGAAACATCCAGAACATTATACCCTTCCACATCCTTTACACGATCAATTTCGTTCAGGCCTTCTATTTCACTCGGAAGAAGGCCGGTACGGCTGATCAGGTTCAGATCCTTGAAGTTCTGTTCCTCCAGGAATTCAATCATATCCCGTTTCATGGCTTCCCGATAAAATGTCACGGCAACAAAGCCTGCCACCGTTAAGCAGACCACGATCATAACGGAGATCCAGGAAACCTTCTTCTTCCATATATTTCGAATTGCGTCTTTTAATGCTGTCTTCTTCATAAAAAGCTCCTACCAGATGATCTCTCTTGCACCAAGAGGATTCAGATTGATGCGCACACTGGAGATCAGGCCGCCTCTCAGCTTGATCACCCGGTCTGCCATCTTCGCGATCTCCACGTTATGGGTGATCATAACAACCGTCTTTTTCTGATTCCGTACGATATCCTCAACCACGGCAAGCACATCCTGGCCGGTCTGGAAATCCAGTGCAGCCGTAGGCTCGTCCGCCAGGATCATTCTGGGGTTCTTGGCAAGCGCCCGTGCGATGGAGATACGCTGCTGCTGTCCTCCGGACATCTGTGCCGGAAAATGTCCCGCCCGCTCATACATCCCGACGATCTTCAGGGCCTCATCCACCGGCAGTGGATCCTTACTGTTCTCAGCCACAAATTCTATATTCTCCTGAGCGGACAGATTCGGCATCAGGTTATAGGACTGGAACACAAAACCGATATAATCCCGTCGGAATATGGTAAGCTCATGATCCGTCGGATGTGAGAAATCCTTTCCGTCCACGGTGATGGTTCCATCCGTCAGATTATCCATACCGCCGATGATGTTCAGCATGGTGGATTTTCCACAGCCGCTCTCACCCAGGATCACAAGGAACTCTCCCTCATAAATATCCAGATCGATGCCCTTCAGGACCTTCAGCTCCGTATCGCCGGAGGGGAATACCTTCGTTACGCCGCGAAGGGAAATGATGGGCTCCTTCTCGGTGCGAAGTTGGACAGAGTAGCCCTTATCCTCAATATCCAGAGCACAGAGCGCTGCCACCTGCCCTGCAAACATGGCATCCTGCTCTGTGAAATCACCGTCCTTCTTGTTGATCAGCTGAATGCAGCCCAGCACATTTTTGGACGTCTTCAGCGGGACGGTAAGCAGCTTCGGATACTGACGCCCGTAGCATCTGTTTTTCCATAACAGGCTATGACATAGAGTCTTTCATCCTTTTCATCAAACAGCCATGCAAGGCCGTTCTCACAGGAAAGCGTCCTTCCCAGAACAGAAAGACATGCGGAGAGCCCGTTCTCCATCTGCTGCTCATTATGAAGAGCCTCCGTCACTTCCCATATTGCTTCATAAAATGCGTGATTCTTTTCTGCCATCGCTCATTCTCCAAATCTTAATGATAAAACGTGACAAAGGGGACAGTCCCTTTTGTCACGCAGCATGAGCCATGCCGGCTCTCCGGCCACTTCGTGGTCGCGCCTGCCGGCTTGGTCGATTCGATACAACCGCCCCGTCATTGCCTTGCATGCAAGCAAGCTTGCGCAAAGCAGTGACGGGGCGGTTGTGCATGGCTCATTTTAACGCGCAAAACGTGACAACGGGGACTGTCCCCTTTGTCACACTTAATATGCAAGTTTCTCTTCGAAGTATGCCTTCAGGTCTTCGATCTTGATACGCTCCTGCTCCATGGTGTCGCGGTCACGCACGGTGACTGCTCCGTCTGTCTCGGAATCAAAATCATAGGTTACGCAGAAAGGCGTACCGATCTCATCCTGTCTTCTGTAACGCTTTCCGATGGCGCCACGGTCATCATACTCGCAGTTCCAGTACTTCGCCAGCTCTCCGAATACCTTCTCGGCACCCTCACCCAGCTTCTTGGAAAGCGGGAGCACACCGATCTTCACCGGAGCAATGGCCGGATGGAAATGTAATACGGTACGAACATCATTCTTCTCAGCATCCAGAACCTCTTCGTCATATGCCTCGCAGAGGAATGCCAGAGTTACACGGTCTGCACCCAGGGACGGCTCAACCACGTAGGGGATGTACTTCTCATGTGTCTCGTCATCGAAGTAATCCATGGGCTCACCGGACGTATTCTGGTGCTGTGTCAGATCGTAATCGGTTCTGGAAGCGATTCCCCACAGCTCACCCCAGTCAGTGAACGGGAATGCATACTCGATATCCGTTGTATGATCGGAATAGAAGGACAGCTCTTCCGGATCGTGATCACGGAGACGCAGACTCTCCTCCTTGATACCCAGCTCAAGCAGCCAGTTGTAGCAGAAGGATCTCCAGTAGTTGAACCACTCGGTCTGTGTACCCGGCTTGCAGAAGAACTCAAGCTCCATCTGCTCGAACTCACGGGTACGGAAGGTGAAGTTACCCGGTGTGATCTCATTTCGGAAGGACTTTCCGATCTGACCGATTCCGAAGGGAACCTTCTTTCTGGAGGTACGCTGTACATTCTTAAAGTTTACAAAGATACCCTGTGCAGTCTCCGGACGGAGGTATACCACATTTTTCGCATCCTCAGTAACGCCCTGGAAGGTCTTGAACATCAGATTGAACTCACGGATATCTGTGAAGTTATGCTTTCCACAGGAAGGACAGGGGATGTTATTCTCCTTGATGAAGTCCTGCATTTTCTCATGGGACCAGCCGTCCACGGAGCTGTCAAGGGTGATACCCTTCTCAGCGCAGAAGTCCTCGATAAGCTTATCTGCTCTGTGACGCTCATGACACTCTTTACAATCCATCAGAGGATCTGAGAAGCTGCCCAGATGACCGGATGCGATCCAGGTCTGCGGGTTCATGAGGATCGCGCAGTCCACACCTACATTGTACGGATTCTCCTGGATGAACTTCTTCCACCAGGCCTTTTTCACATTGTTCTTCAGCTCAACGCCCAGGTTACCATAGTCCCAGGTATTTGCCAGACCTCCGTAGATCTCCGAACCCGGATAAACGAATCCGCGTGACTTCGCAAGTGCTACGATTTTTTCCATTGTCTTTTCCATAATGTCTCCCTATCCTTTACATTTATCTTTATTTTTCTTTATTTTTCTCTGCCTTCGTTCACCGGACTAGTAACCCAGGAACAGAACCACGATGGCCGTTCCCTGCCCGTCGGTCACTGCCGCATTTTCCTTGATGGATGCATGCTTATTCGTATAGAGCAGCTTTCCGTCCGGTGTTTCCACCGCCAGCTTCTCGTCTGTGACCACCATCATCTTCTGCTTCGCATCGATGGAGTCTGCGCCAACGGTATTTCCGGATCCGTCCGTAAATGTAGCGCTGACCGCTTTTTCCTCCACCAGAGACTTGATCTCCTCCTGCTCCAGATCCGCAGGATCATATCCGGCCTCTGCCAGCTCAGCCTCGGAGAGTTCGCGCTTCTGTTCGGTGGCATCCGTCTTATGCTTTTCCTGATCCTCGGCCTCCACCTTGTTGGCCGCCTCCGGACTGTACACCGCCAGCTGAACATTCATCTGATTGAAGTCATTATAGGCGCCGATGTCACTGTAGGAAATCGCTGTTTTTACCACTCCGTTGTCATCCCTGATCTGCAGGAAGGATACCTTGTCCACGCCTTTTTTCTGATTGTAGGCATCAACCTCCTCCCGGATAAACTGCCTGATCTCCGGCAGCTTATAGGTGGAACCCGTATAATCCTCCACTGCGATCTCCGTGATCTTTCCATCCTCAGCGATCCGAAGGGTATTGATTGTTGTAGCGCCGATCAGGTCCTGCTCCTCGACCGTTTCCGTGTCTGCACTCTTTTTCCCACAGGCACATACGGAAAATGCGAGACAAAGAAGCAGCGCCGGAACAGCAATGGAAAAGCCACTTTTCCTCTTTTCTGTCATAATCCCGACCTTTCTTCTTCCGCGTACATCCGATGATGTTGTGAAATATAGGGTATTGTACCTTTATTTCAGGCTGATTTCAACCTTTTTCTGACGTCAGAGGAGACTCTTTAGGATCTCCTCCGAGCGAAGCGGATAATCCAGCACCCGGTCCAGCTCCTTCTTTGCCAGCCGCACGAGATCCTGCTCCCCGCCTTCCTTTGGCTGAAACTGGAAGGTCCGCTGAATGGGCTGGGAAAGGATATAACGGGCAACCGGCGGATGCTCCGGCGGAACGATCTCTCCTTCGATATGAAGAAGCTTTATGGCAAATGTAGCGCGTACCACTGAAGCCGGAAGCCGGTGTTCCATCAGCGTCGTGAACGCAAGATAGAGAAGATTCAGCTCATCCCTGCCTCCTACCCCTTCTCTGGTAAAATAATCCACCAGCTCCGTGCAATAGGACGCGGATGCATAATCCTCCATATCCATGGACAGCTCCAGGAAGGTTTTCTCCAGCTCCGCTCCCACCAGGGTATAGGCCTGACGTCCGGGACGCAGCTGATACTTCCCCATGGTAAAGCTCTGGGCGACCGCGGTAAACCGACTGTTCTGCCGTCTGGCTCCGTTGGCAAATACCGTGATCTTTCCCAGCTGTTCCGTTAAGATCACCAGCCTCTTATCATATTCCTTCAGCTGTGTGGCCGAAAGGACGATCCCTCTTACATTCAGTTCATCCTGCATAGGATATGCCCCCTTCCACTCAAGCCTGCCGGATCCTCATGTTCCTTTATTTCTTCTTCGGTGCCAGATAGCCGTACTCCTTCAGGAGCATGGCGTTGTCGCGCCAGTCCGGCCGCACCTTCACGAACAGCTTCAGGTTGACCTGCTGCTCCAACATTTCCTCGATCTCGCGCCGGGCACCGCTGCCGATCTTGCGAAGCATGGCTCCCTTCTTCCCTATGATGATCCCCTTATGGGACTCACGCTCACAAATGATGGTGGCATCAATATCCGTAAGGCTTCCATCCTCTCGCTCACTGAAGCGCTCCACCAGAACGGCAATGCCGTGGGGGATCTCCTTATCCAGATGGCGCAGTGCCTGCTCGCGGATCAGCTCCGCGGCGATATCGCGCATCCGCTCATCCGTTACCGTATCCGCATCAAAGTAAAGCGGTCCCTCCGGAAGCAGACGGAAGATCACCTTAAGAAGCTCGTCCAGATTCTCTTCCTTTACGGCAGAGACCGGAACGATCTCCGTGAATTCCATTTCCTTCCGATAGGTTTCGATACATGCTGCGATCTGTTCCGGCGTGGCAGTGTCCGTTTTATTTATGGCCAGCACCACCGGAACCTTTGCCGTCTTCAGTTTTTCCAGGATCGTGCGCTCGCCTGCCCCGATAAATGTGGAGGGCTCCACCAGCCACAGCACCAGATCCACCTCTGCCATGGCACTCCGTGCGGTTTCCAGCATGAAGTCCCCAAGACGGTTCTTCGCCTTGGTCACACCGGGAGTGTCCAGGAACACGATCTGTCCCCGGTCATCCGTATATACGGTCTGTATCCTTTTTCTTGTGGTCTGCGCCCGGTTGGAAACCGCAGCGATCTTCTGCCCGATCAGCGCGTTCATCAGCGTGGACTTCCCCACATTTGGCCGTCCCACCAGCGCCGCAAAGCCGGAGCGAAGCTTCTCCGTTCCGGCTCCGGTTTCCTGCGTTTTATCCTGTGTTTTATCCTGTATGTTTTCCGACATACGATTCTCCTGTTATAACAAATTCTCGATCTTCGTAAAGAGTTCCTTATCCTTCTCCACCTTGCCCTTGGCGCCGATCACACAGATGGTGCCGGCTTCATTTACTCCCTCCAGATAGGGAGCCAGGGATCGGATGGTATTCTGATCCGTGCTGAGGATCTCATCTCTCACCTTCTGACGCTCTTCATCCGTACGTCCGATCAAATGTGCGAAGAACCATACCAGTCCCTCCGCAGACGGATTCATGGGCGTATCGATCTTGCTGATGGTACCGATGATATACTTCAGCATGTCGCGGTCGGAGCAGTCGAATGTCTTCAGATACTCAGCTGCCTGCTTGTATATGTCGTAGGTCTCTGCAAGATTCGGATCGCGGTAGGAGGTCAGATATCCCACACCGTCTCTTCCAAAATCGCACATGGCACCATAGGCACCGCCCTTCACACGTACATTTACCCACAGATACTCATAGGAGAAAATGACCTGAAGCACGCTCAGTGCTCCGGTATAGGGAAGTCCGTCTTTTCCGAAGCTCCACGCCGTGGAAACAAACTGCACCTGCCCGGCAGTGACAAATCCCTCATTTTTCTTTTCCGGCACGGGAAGCTCTGCAATCTCACCCATGGCCTCCTGGGAAATGGCGCCAAGGAAGTCCTTCACAGCCGCTCTCGTTTCTTCAGACGGGGCATCCTTATGGGTGAAGGATATCTTTACGCGTCCCCTGCGAAGGAGCTTATCCTGAACGGCAACCAGCTTCTCCGCAAGTGCCTCGTAGTTTTCCTCAAAGCTGTTATTCATTTCACTGAGCATCCGATAGTAGGCAATGCCCTCGGTCTGCTCTCTCAGCGCATACACCGGGGAGATATAGGATCTTGCACGGAGTGCCGCCGTCACATGGCCTGCGCCCGGCAGCTCGGAACGCTGTCCGGAGTACAGCTCAGCAATGATCTCACCCAGCCGCTTTTTATCCGTGATCTTCGATCTGAGGAGCACCTCCTGAAGAAGCTCAACACCTCCCGGCATTTCTCCCTCCAGAGTCTTCACCCTTGCCAGAACATGGGTGAGGCAGGTTCCCTCCTGCTTACCCGGCAGAAGTCCTGCAGCCACAGAGATGCCTCCGGTCTTAAGGTTCATTTCCTTGGTCAGTTCTTCCAGTGTGAAATGTTCCGTGGGTACGGACTTATACAGTTCGCAGAGAAGCGCCAGCATCTGCTGCTCCTCCACTGTAAAATCTCTTGTATCAAAGAAGATATCCAGATACTCGATCCCGTTGGTAAAGATGCTATGGCATACAAGCTCGGTCCCATCGATCTCGCCGATCTGATTGTTGATCAGCTTCTCCTTCTTTTCGATATCCTCCCGTGAAAGAAGGGGGATGCTTTCCAGATCCTCTGCAGGACTGGGTGTTCCCTGATACTCCTTTAAATGCGCCGTCTCCTTTACGATGGCTTCCCGTTCCTCCACGGAAAGGGTTGCCCGCTTTGCCTCCAGTGTCTCCAGCACCGCCTGCTCTTCTCTTGCATCCTTTCCGATCTCCGGTACACCGGTGATAAAGGCCGCATGGGGATTCTCCAGGATATACTCCCGGATCAGCTGCTCGAAGTAATCCGTTCCGGCAGCCTCCTCCAGCTCCTTATATACATCATTCATGGTGAAGAGCTCCAGAGCCTTACTGTCATCATACAGCCAGGTTTCAAAGGCATCGAGGCCCATCATCAGGCCTTTCGGATACCGGCCGAAGTTTGCCTCCTTATGGGTAAACTCCAGACGGCGGATGGACGCCCGGATCGCATCCTTATCCAGCCCTTCCTCTGCAAGCTTCTTCAGAGTATCCAGCAGTACCTTCTTAAACTCATCTCTTTTTCCTGCATCTCCGTTATGTGCCACGATGGAGAATACCGGCTGCAGGGTACTGGTATCAAAGGAGCTTTCCACATCTGCTGCAAGACCTGCATCGATGATGGCCTTGGTCAGCGGTGCTCCCTCTGCATCCAGAAGAACGTAGGACAGCACATCAAATGCCACCCTGAGCTTTTTATCCAGTGATGTTCCAATGACGGCATTGTAGGTCAGGAACGCATTTTCCTCCGGAGCCTCTCCCTCAGCAAGCGCGAAGGAGACCTCGCCGTCCGTCATACTTTCCGGTGCTTTCTGCAGCTTTATGGAAGAGTCAAGCTCCAGATAGTCATATTCGGACAGGTATTCTCTGTCAATGTAGTCCAGCTGATCCTCAGCATCCATATTTCCGTAGATATAGATATAGCTGTTTGAGGGATGATAGTATCTTCTGTGATAATCCAGGTATTCCTCCCGGGTCAGGGACGGGATATCCTTCGGATCTCCGCCGGAATCATATCGATAAACGGAATCCGGGAACAGAAAATCTCCGATGCAGCGTGCCACCACGGATTCCGGAGATGAGTATACGCCCTTCATCTCGTTATAAACCACGCCGTTGTAGATCAGCGGGCTGTCCGGATCCTCCATTTCATAATGCCAGCCCTCCTGCATGAAGATCTCCGGCTTTGCGTAAATGTTGGGATGGAATACCGCATCCAGGTATACATCCATCAGATTCCGGAAATCCTTATCATTGCAGCTTGCCACAGGATACACCGTTTTATCGGAGTAGGTCATGGCATTCAGAAATGTATTGAGCGAGCCCTTTGCCAGCTCAACAAAGGGATCCTTTGCGGGATATTTCTTTGATCCGCAAAGCACCGTATGCTCTATGATATGCTGAATTCCCTTGGAATTCGTGGGAGGTGTACGGAAGCCGATGGTAAAAACCTTGTTGGGATCATCATTGCTGATCACAAGGACACGGGCCTTGGTCCGGTTATGCCGAAGTACATAACCTGTTCCGTTCACCTCAGGAAGTGCTTTCTCTTCTTCAACCGTATATGCTGTTAATGCTTCAAACATGCGTTTCTCCTTTGTTCTGAAGTTTGGTATAACTACTTGGCTTTAACTCCACAAGTATAGCATGTTTTCCGCCGAATGACCATAGGTTTCCGTATAAGGAAAAGGGGCTGCGCCTGTGGCACAGCCTCCTGTTGGGATCATATTTACTTGATCACTTTTGACTTCTTCGGAGCCCCTGCCTTCCTGAACAGTTTCTGGTACTTCTTTACCAGTTTTGCATTCTTGAAGTTGTTGCCCATTCTGAATTTTGCCTTTGCGGAAATCTTAGTGAATGCCTTAGTTCCCACTTTCTTGATGGCCTTACCCTTAACCTTGATCAGCTTCAGGGACTTGCAGCCGGCGAATGCAGATTTTCCAACCGACTTAACGGCGGCCCCCAGGGTAGCACTCTTCATGGATGTGCATCCGTTGAACGCATAAGCCCCAATGGTGGCAACCTTTGCACCAAGTCCTGCAGCCTTCAGCTTCTTGCAACCGTAGAATGCATATGCACCGATGGTCTTCAGTCCCTTGTTTAAGCTCACTGTCGTCAGGTTTGTACACTTGAAGAATGCCTTCTTGCCGATGGTCTTGATATTGGCGCTGAGCTTCAGGGTCTTCAGCTTCTTATTTCCGGCAAATGCCTTGTCAGCAATCTTGGTGACCTTCACCTTGACGCCATCGATCTTCACGGTTGCCGGAATGGTAACGGTTGCTTTCTTCTTGGCAGCAGCCGACGGCTTGAAACTTGCCTCTGTCTTGCTGACTGCTGTATAAGTACCCAGGGCCGTGATCGCGGTCTCGCCCTTTTGTACCTTATGATCACCGTTGTTCTTTCCCTTGGAAGGATTCTGCTTCGGCGGTGTGACAGGGGTCGTCGGAGTCACAGGTTTATCCGGGTTGTCGGGTTTATCCGGGTTGTCGGGATTGTCCGGATTGTCCGGGTTGTCCGGGTTGACCGGGTTGTCCGGGTTGTCCGGATTCTCCGGATTGTCCGGGTTGTCCGGATTCTCCGGATTGTCCGGATTATCAGGGTTGTCCGGGTTGTCCGGATCGTCCGGGTTCAGTTTCTGCGTCAGTTCTTCAATATCGTCTGCCGTAAAGGAGTTCCCGGAAGCCTCTTGAGCTTTTTCAATCAGCTTTTCCAAATCCATCCCATATTCCTCGGCCTGTTCGGAAGTGACAAATCCATTCTCTACCGCCTTCAGTGCCGCAAGGGCATGCTCCGGCTTCGCATCTGCTTTTGTCGCAAGAGGAAGAAGCACATCCAGATGTGCAGCAACGATTTCCTCTTTATCAATATCATCCGGATTCTCCGCATCGATATAACGGATATTATCGTAATACACTCTTCCCTGATAGTCCGAATCACCGTTATTCAGTGCCAAGATGATATTCCGTATCTTCATGCCTTCATAGGGAGAAGATCCGTAATTCTCCTTCTCCTTATTAAAGGGAACGTAAAGCACATACTTGTTCAGCACCTTCCCGCCGGGCGTCGTCACCTGCTTTCCTCCGTTTACCGGATCCATTCGGAAAGCCCCCGACATATACCAGTGGGTTCCGCCGTTGGGGATAGGACATACATCGATGGCGATAACGCCCTTTGTCGCCTTTCCCTGTTCCAGATAAACGTCCATGGCCAGTGCATCAAAGCTATTGCAGTCGTTATTCGCATAGATCCCTTCCGGGCTGGACAGTCTGACACCGTCTTCCCAGGTATTCTTTCCCTCCTGCAGATTAACGGGGAAGGACATGGCATGATCGTTCTCGCCGACTTTCTCAATGGCTATGGTATTCACATCAATGGTGGACGTTCCTTCCGGTGCCCATCCTTCTCTATGGTTCTGTTCAAAGGTGAAAGGTACACCCACAAATGAACCTACGGGTGCGGGTGTCACCGGATCGGGATCATCCGGATTGTCCGGGCCATCCGGATTATCCGGGTTGTCCGGGACATCCGGGTTGTCCGGGTTGTCCGGGTTGTCGCTTCCCCAGGTGTGGCCTTCCTTTATCTTCGAACGAACATAGATACCGGTCGCCGAAAGATCGGAGTTATACCCCTCTGAACTGTAATTCCAGTTCGGGATGCCGTCACCGTCCAGGTCTGTGGGCTGCTGGGATACACTCGGCTTCGTTGATGAAGAGGTCTCATCCTTCAGGGCCAGAGACCAGGAGCACCAACTGATCTTCTTCTCTGCCAGGAAGTTCAGCCAGACTGTTGCATTATCAAGATCAGGTCCACCGTCACCGCTGGCTTCCGATGTTCCCCATTCTGTACAGAACACGGCTATCCCGCCACCCAGGGCGCTTTGGATCTTGTTTTTCAACCAGTTGCTTCCGTTGATGTCATGGGTAGCCGAATAAAAATGTATCGTATACATCACTTGGTTCACTGCGGCATTTCCCGCATTTACAGCAGGATCCACAACGGGATTAGCAACCGGAGCATCTACAAACTGACTCCAGCTGTCCGTTCCGCAGATCACCACATTGGGCTTACTGTCCTTATCATATGCACGGATCGCATTCACCACACTCTGATGATACGGAAGAAGCTTATTCTTCCACACATTTGCCGACTCGCTCTCAGAACCGTTTCCATTCGGCTCATTCGCGATCTCAAAGAGAACATTTCCCTGATCTCCATAGGTCTTTGACATGTATGCAAAGAAAAGCTGCGGTCCGGTGTACTCCGGATGAACCGCACGGATCTCGTCATACTGGGAAAGGTTCTTGCCGGCATCCAGATAATCACTTGATGTCGGATTTCCGGGATTCAGGATATGCCAGTCCACCAGCACATACATCCCCCGCTCTGTGGCAAGTTTGATTCCCTGATCGATCTTTTCCAGTGCATCTGACGGATTATTTGCATAACCGCCCTCTGTTACATACATTGCGAGACGGATGACATCACAGTTCCAGTCATAGGCCAATGTATCGAACACCGCATCGTTCAGGATCCATTTTCCTTCTCCCCACTGGATACCGAAGGAACTCATTCCCTTTAACTGAACCGGAGTTCCGTCCTCTGCGCAGAGCTGCTGGTATCCGGTTGACGGATCCTTTGCAATCTTAACCGCCCCATACTTTTCCACTGCCGAGACAAAACCCTGCGGTTTTGTGATTCCCGCCGCCTCCGTTGGCAGGGAGGGAATCCCGGAAAGCATCATGCCAAACGACAGTGCTGCAACGATCACTTTTCGAAGAAAACGTCGCATATATAATACCTCCTCTATTGGTTTTCCGTAGACATCTGTCATCCATTATAATACATTTTGGAGGGGGATGGGGGAGGAAATTTTACAATTATCACCTGCGAATCCAGAGATAGCTAAGGAGGGCGTAAAAGTGGCATTCAGCTTAGTCAAATTGCTTGCTTCTACACACCTTAAGCTTCCGGTGAGGCTAAGATGGAGTTAGCTTGGCTTCTATCTTAGCTGATCCGTAGGTTCTACATGCCTTAAGCTTCCGGTAGGGCTAAGATGGAGTTAGCTTGGCTTCCATCTTAGCTGATCCGTAGGTTCTACATGCCTTAAGCTTTCGGTAGGGCTAAGATGGCGTTAGGTTGGCTTGTATCTTAGCTTCGTCTTCGTGCTCACAGTCGACGCCATCATACCGATGACGAACCCGCCTGCTTCGCAAGTCCTTGCTTCGCGATTATTCACAGTGCCGAACTTCACCGATGACGAACCCATCTGCTTCGCAGCTGGCCGCCGCTTCGCGGCTCGCGTTCGTCATGGTTTGTTCAGCCCTTGCTTCGCAAGTACGCGCAACAAAAGAGGAACGGCTTTCGAGCAAGCTCGAGCCGTTCCTCTTTTGTGCGCTACTGTGAATAATGACTTACATCATCCCCATCCCTGCGCCTGCTCCTGCAGGCATTGCCGGTGTGTCTTCTTTGATGTCTGCTACGACTGACTCTGTTGTAAGCAGTGTGGATGCGATGGATGTTGCATTCTGCAGTGCTGTACGTGTTACCTTTACAGGATCGATGATTCCTGCTTCTACCATGTTTACGTACTGCTCCTTATATGCATCAAATCCGACTGCATCGTCAGACTCCATTACCTTATTTACGATGACTGCGCCTTCCAGTCCTGCATTTGCTGCGATGTGGAACAGCGGTGCTGTCATGGCCTTGCATACGATCTGTGCGCCGGTCTTCTCATCACCTTCCAGTGTGTCAGCCAGCTCTGCTACCTTCTTGGTTGCATGTACGTATGCTGCTCCACCTCCGGAGATGATTCCCTCTTCTACTGCTGCACGTGTTGCGTTCAGAGCGTCCTCAAGACGAAGCTTTGCTTCCTTCATCTCTGTCTCAGTTGCAGCACCGACACGGATGACTGCTACACCGCCGGCCAGCTTAGCCAGACGCTCCTGCAGCTTCTCCTTGTCAAACTCGGAGGTTGTCTCAGCGAGCTGAGTCTTGATCACATTTACACGCTCGTCGATTGCCTTCTTCTCACCCTCGCCGTCTACGATGGTTGTATTCTCCTTTGTTACCTTAACGCTCTTAGCGCGTCCCAGCTGATCAACGGTTGCTTCCTTCAGCTCATAGCCAAGTTCGGAGGAGATCACGGTTCCGCCTGTCAGGATTGCGATATCCTGCAGCATATCCTTCCGACGATCGCCATAGCCCGGAGCCTTTACTGCTACTACGTTAAATGTACCGCGCAGCTTATTTACGATCAGGGTTGTCAGTGCCTCACCTTCAACATCCTCAGCGATGATGAGCAGCTGTGAACCTGTCTTAACGATCTCTTCCAGGATCGGAAGAATGTCCTGAATATTGGAGATCTTCTTGTCTGTGATCAGGATGTACGGATTCTGAAGCTCAGCTACCATCTTCTCCATGTCTGTGGACATGTAAGCGGATACATAGCCACGGTCGAACTGCATACCTTCTACAAGATCAAGCTCTGTCTTCATGGTCTTGGACTCCTCAACAGTGATAACACCGTCCTTGGAAACCTTGTCCATAGCGTCAGCTACCAGCTCGCCAACCTCTTCATCTCCTGCGGAGATCGCAGCTACCTTTGCGATCTGCTCCTTGCCTGCGATCTGCTGGCTCATATCGGAGATAGCCTGTACGGCTGTTGTGCAGGCCTTCTTCATACCCTTACGAAGAACGATGGGGTTTGCACCTGCTGCCAGGTTCTTCATTCCCTCGTTGATCATAGCCTGTGCCAGAACGGTTGCTGTGGTAGTACCATCACCTGCTACATCATTGGTCTTTGTAGCAACTTCCTTTACAACCTGAGCGCCCATGTTCTCAAATGCGTCCTCAAGAGTGATCTCCTTTGCGATGGTCACACCGTCATTTGTGATCAGCGGTGCACCGTAGGACTTGTCCAGGACTACATTTCTTCCTTTGGGTCCCAGTGTTACACGAACTGTATCTGCCAGCTGATTTACTCCGCTTTCAAGTGCCTTTCTTGCGTCAGCACCGTACTTGATTTCCTTTGCCATTATTATCGTCTCCTTTTACTCTAAACTATATGTTACTCAACTACCGCAAGGATGTCGTCCTGACGTACGATGGTGTACTTGTCCTCACCGATAGTTACGTCTGTTCCTGCGTACTGAGAATAAATTACCTTCTGTCCAACCTCAACAGTCATGGGAATGGTCTTTCCATCCTCTACCTTACCGGGGCCTACTGCAACGACCTCGGAATACTGGGGCTTCTCCTTGGAATTCCCTGTTAAAATAATGCCGGACTGAGTGGTCTCTTCAACCTCAGCCTGCTTTAATACAACTCTGTCGCCTAACGGTTTTACATTCATGTTACTATTCCTCCTTCGATTGATTTAGCACTCATCTTCTTCGAGTGCTAACACAAGTATTATTGTACCTCATTTTACGAAAAAATCAACCCCTAATTCATCCTTTTTCTCAACGGCAGGATGCATCTGTTCCCGCTCCTGCTGACGCTCCAGCTGCTTCCGGTCGATCTCCTTCTGCTTCTCACGCAGCTCCCTTCGCTGTTCGCGGATCAGGCTGTGCTGCTCGTCACGCTGCTGCTCGATCAGCTCCATCTGCTGGTCCAGCAGGTGATCCCGAAGTTCCTTCTGGATACTCCTTTGCTGATCCCGAAGCTCTTTTTGCTGTACCTTGTGAATCTTCTGCTGTTCCTTCTGCTGGATACGGAGCAGCTTCCTCTGCTCCCGCATTTCCTTCTTCTCGCTCCGGCGAAGTGTCTTCTCCTCCGGCGACAGGCTGAAGGAGGAAAGCCAGTTTCTGTAGTTCACCAGAAGGCCTTCATAGATATGCTCCAGCTTGTCACTGGTCCGGTAATCCTCCGGGGTCACCAGTCCGGACTTCTTTCCAAAAAGATTGATCCCGCTCATCTGCAGGACCTTATCCACAAACTGCGTGCAGAAATAATTGTACTTTCTTTCAATGGAAATGTGCACCCGTGCGGCGAACACTCCCAGATAGTTATATCCGTATTTTCTCCGGTCTGCCTTGAAATGTTCCACCGTCTGATGGACTCTTCCATACTCCTCCTCCGTAACCGGAAGCCTGAGCACCAGACACCGTGTGGTCTTTTTCCGACCGAAGATACCCTTATCGATATCCTCGTCGATCAGACCGCAGTAGAAGGGGTAATGTACCCGCTTTCTGGCGAAGCTGTACATTTCCGTCAGATTCTCGTCAAACGCGATGGACGCATGGGCATAGGGCATAGGTTTCAGAAAGCGGATCACCTTGGAAGGGACTGTTCCCGTGCGGGACAGAAGGATATAGATATTCTTCATCCCCGGTTGATCCTCCTGCTTGGCGTTCTCATCCACCCGCTCCGCCTGATCACTCTCCAGAATCTCCGTGATCTTGGCAGGCACATGTTCCTGGACAACCATCGCCTGTGATGCAGTTTTTCCTTTTTTCCTGTGTTTCATTATGCCCCCGGCTTATATGAACTCTTAAGACCGACGATCCGGTTCAGTACCAGATGGTCCTCTGTTGTATCCTTCGGATCCACCGAAAAATATCCATTTCTGATCAGCTGGACTCTGTCATACGGCTTTGCACCGGCCATGCAGGCCTCCAGCTTCGCATCCTTGAGTATCGTAAGGGAATTCGGATTGAAGTTCAGCGTTCCATCCTCATTCAACTTACCCTTTTCCTCATCAATGAGGTTCTCATACAGACGAACCTCAGCAGTCACGGCATCCGCCGCATTTACCCAGTGGATGGTACCCTTGACCTTCCGGGCACCTTCCTTCTCCTCGTAACCGCTGCCGGAGCGTGTCTCCGGATCATAGGTGCAGTGGATCACGGTCACCCGTCCCGCGTCATCCTTTTCACAGCCGGTGCAGCGAACGAAGTAAGCGCCCTTCAGACGAACCTCATTTCCGGGGAACAGGCGGAAGTACTTCTTCGGCGGTTCCTCCATGAAGTCATCCTGCTCCACATAGAGTTCTCTCGAAAATGTGACCTTGCGCACGCCGGCATCCTCTGCGGAATCCGGATTGTTCTCGATGGGGAACTCCTCGGTCTGTCCCTCTGGATAATTGTCAATCACCAGCTTCACGGGTCTGAGAACTCCCATGAGGCGGGGAGCCTTGGGCTTCAGATCCTCACGGATACAGTACTCCAGCATGGGATACTCTACGGAGCTCTGAGACTTGGAGATACCAACCAGCTTCATAAAGGTCCGAAGTGACTCCGGAGTGAAGCCTCTGCGGCGGAGGGCTGCCAGTGTTACCAGACGGGGATCATCCCACCCGTCTACAACGCCGTCCTCAACCAGCTTCTTGATGTACCGCTTTCCGGTTACAACGTCGGTAAGATAAAGCTTTGCAAACTCGATCTGCTTCGGAGGATGAGGATATTCCAGTTCCTCCACCACCCAGTTATAGAGAGGACGATGGTCCTCAAATTCCAGTGTACAGAGCGAGTGGGTCACTCCCTCGATGGCATCTTCAATGGGATGCGCAAAATCATACATGGGATAGATGCACCACTTATCACCTGTATTGTGATGTGTCATCCGTGCGATCCGATAAATGATGGGATCCCGCATGTTGATATTCGGGGATGCCATATCGATCTTTGCACGGAGCACCTTGGCTCCGTCCGGATACTCTCCGTTCTTCATCGCTTCAAACAGCTGGAGATTCTCCTCCACCGAACGGTCTCTGTAAGGACTGTTCTTTCCGGGTTCCGTCAGCGTCCCACGATATGCCCGGATCTCCTCCGGTGTCAGATCACATACATAGGCCTTGCCCTTTTTGATCAGCTTAATTGCTGCCTCATACATTTGATCGAAATAGTTTGAGGCATACAGGACCTCGCCACGGAAATCTGCGCCCAGCCACTTCACATCCTCCACGATGGAGTTGACGAATTCCTCCTTCTCCTTGGTGGGATTGGTGTCGTCAAAGCGAAGGTTGAACTGTCCACCGTACTCCTCAGCCATACCGCAATTCAGAAGTATGGACTTGGCATGTCCGATATGAAGGTATCCGTTGGGCTCCGGCGGGAAACGGGTCACGATCTTCTCGTACTTTCCTTCCGCCAGATCCTGATCAATGATCTGCTCTATAAAATGCTTCGATGTCATTTCCTCTGACATATCCTTAGCCTCCTGATTCCTGTCGCCTATTCATTCTCCGGTTTCGACTCCGGACCTTGCGACTCCTCCGATTTTACATGACTTTCGTCCGTCCTGTCAACCGCTTCCTGTATCTCAGCCTGTATCTCATCCTGCATCTCAGCCTGTGTCTTAGCCTGTTCCGGAGCGGTTTCCTCTTCGATCACGTCAAATGCAGAATCGATCCCATGAGGACGGTTCTTCATGGCATCCTGTACCTTGTCCACCTTTCGGTCCTCCACCGGAGTTACATGAACCGACTGATTGTTGTCCTTTGCCTCCTCCAGGATGATCTCTATGGTATCACCGGTAACCTTCTCGGCCGCAGGGACCTCTGTACTGCCTTCCGCTGCTGCTGACTGCTCCTCTTCCTGCAGATCTTCATTTCCATTTTTATTCTTCTTACTCTTCTTTTTCTTCTTATCCAGCTTTTTATCCAGCTTCTCCTGCTGCTTTTCCTGCTTCTTTCTCTTCTTCTCTTCTTTCCTTCTCTTCTTTTCCGGAATATACTCCTCGCGCCTGGAAGGATCCCGTATGGGCAGATCGTAATCGTACTCCTCTTCATCTGCAAGCATATTCTGAAGCTTGGAATTCTTCACCATGAACACCAGAGCTACGATGGACATGATCACAAAGAGAGACAGGGCTCCGATCAACATGGTGATCAGATTTGATTTTGTGAAAATGCCGTCATCCTTTTCCTTGCTGGGACGAACCACATCATCCGTGGGCTTCGGTGCCGGCTGGGCGGACTGCTCCGTACTTGCCTGCTCCTTCTCTTTATTATCCACGGACGATCCGCCTTCGTGCCGGGTATATCTGAAATAGATCCGGTCAACCGTATCAAACACATAGAAGCCTTCGTTTCCGTTGGTGGGAACAGCATAAACCAGAACCTGATCCGGTATGTCCGGATTCCGGTATACCTTAACCTCGCCATAACCCAGGTCATCCTTATCCTCGGAATAGCCCTCGGGGATCGGTACATTTTCGGGGCGATCCAGGATCACATAGCGGACCGGTGCTGAGCTGTATTCCACATACGGAACCAGCGTATCACCGCTCTGGAGCCGGAACCATCCGATCTTATCCTCTGTCATCTGCAGTGCCAGAATGGAAACTACCTCATTGGGGGATACGTAGACAGGAACCTTCTTTGACTTATAGGTTCCACTGGTCAATGTGTATCCCTCAGGAACCAGCTCCTCCGCAGGAAGGATCACGTTATAGGCCACACCGTTCACTTCAGCGGTGACGCCCTCATCAAATCCCTCTTCCGTCGTTTCCTCTGAGGTCTTTTCTGTTGCTCCTTCCGTTTTCTTTTCCGTTACGGCTGTCCCTGTGCCGGTGACATTGACCGTGACACCCGCATGTGCAACCGACAGGGATTTTCCATCCGCATCCGTGGCTCCGGAATCGCTGGTGGAGAATCGTCCGGACCCTGCCTTCAGCGCCTTGAACGAAGCTGTCTGAGATCCGGCCGAGGTAAAGGTGAAGCTTACGCTTCCGTTCCCGCCGGTTCCGGAGGTCAGCTGAAATACATCCGATGCGTAGGACATGGATACCTTCAGATTTGTAAAGGAATCTCCTCTCGCACTGACCGTTACCTGGACCGTCTCGCCCACAGCCACGGTATCCCCGCTGAGGGAGATATAGATATTTACCTCTGCAGCCTCCGCACGGCCCGCAGGGCAAAGCACCGCTGCGCCGAGAAACAGGAGGAGCGCTGCCAGAAGATAAAGTGTGCGACAAAATCTATGATGAGTTTTTGTATTTGTTTTTGTATTAGTTCGAAGAATCATATCTGGCCGCCTTTCATGAGTAGATTCCGCAATATATATGGGGCACTACAATTCGTTTGGGCATATCTGGTAGAATTATAGCATACTCACCCCATGAATACAAAACAAATTTGGTATTGACAAACGACTTTTAATTTATTATTATAGCTATAGCAAATGTGATTTTTGCCGCCATAGCTCAGTAGGTAGAGCGCAGCATTGGTAGTGCTGAGGTCGCCGGTTCGACTCCGGTTGACGGCTCACAAAAAAAGTGACAATGGGAACTGCCCATTGTCACTTTTTCAGTTTATTCCGGATCCGTGTCAGTGCATTGTTCACCGAGCGCTCCGGTTTTCCAAGCTCTTCTGCGATCTCCGCATGACTCATTCCGGACAGATACCGCATGGCCACCTTATACTCAAAGGGGCTCAGCTTTTCTCTCATTCTCTGCTCCAGCTCTTCCACGCACTCCTGGTTCAGATACAATGTCTCCGGATTGGTCTCCTTCCCGCCGGCCTGCTCCGCCAGAAGTTTCTCTCCCTCCTCCGTGGAATAGGAATTAATGGAGATATAGGTATTCAGGATCTGATGCTTCTTCCGTCTGGAAGCAGTGATGGCGGTCCGGATCTGATTCCGGATGCAGTTGGTGGCATAGGTATGAAATGTAGCGCCCCGGTCTGTCCTGTATTCGCGGATGGCCTTCACCAGACCGATCCAGGCCTCCTGGATCAGGTCCTCTGTCTCGGCTCCCACCAGATAAAGGACACGTACCTCCCGCAGTACCACGCCGCCATATCGCTTCAGAAGCAGTTCCTCTGCGTCCACGTCCTCCCGGTCGCGGATCCGGAGCAAAAGCTCCTCATCGGACAGCGTCTCCAAACTCTGCTTTTTCTTCTCGCTCTTCTTTTCCTTCTCCGCCATTCAGCTCCAATCCATCCTGATCTTTCTAAATATTATTAGCTTCTCCTGGCCATCCTCTGTCTTACGATCTCATAAGCCAGAACGCCGGCTGCAACGGAAGCATTCAGCGAATCGATATTTCCCTTCATGGGAACTGAAACGATATAGTCACATTTTTCACGCACCAGTCTGGACACACCGGAGCCTTCATTTCCGATCACCAGACCGATGGGTCCCGTCAGGTTGCAGTTATACATCACCTCTCCACCCATATCGGCGCAGGCAAACCACAGTCCCCGTTCCTTCAGCTCATCAATGGTCTTTCCGATGTTGGTTACCTTGACCACCGGCGTATAATTGATGGCACCTGCAGACGCCTTTACCACGGTGGCCGTCAGGCCCACTGCTCTGTGCTTCGGGATCACCACACCGTGGGCTCCGCACAGGTTGGCCGTCCGGATAATAGCCCCCAGATTATGCGGATCCTCGATCTCATCCAGCAGGAAAATAAACGGCGGTTCCCCCTTCTCTTCTGCATTTTTGAAGATATCCTCCATGGATGCATATTCATATGCAGAGCATTGCAGGATCACACCCTGATGGCGTCCGGTCTCGGACATCTGATCCAGCTGCTGTTTCTTAACATAGCTGACTGTAGCACCCTGCTTCTTCACCTTGGAAACGATCTGCCCGATGGCAGGATCCCGAAGACCATCCTGTATATAAAGACGGTCGGCCGTCTTCCCGGCGCGGAGCGCTTCCTGAACCGCATTTCTTCCTTCGATCATTCCGGTCTTTGTCTGTTTCTTCTCCGGTTCTGAAAACGGTGCCTGAAATACTTCCTCCTCCGAATCGTCCGGCAGAAGCTCCGTCATTTCCGTTCTAAACTTATCCATTGATCATTTCCTTTCTTCGTCCTGCCGTTCCAGCATGGCACAGACCAGTTCCCGCAGTCGTTCCGTCTGCCCCGACAGATAGAGATATCCAAGCAGTGCCTCCAGCCCTGTGGCCTTCTTGTACTCCGCCATGGACGCATTCTTCGCCTTGGTATGCACGGACGCATTTCTGCCTCTATGATAAATGCCGGTTTCTTCCTCCGTGAGGTCCGCCTCGATGCTTTCGATAAACTCTGCCTGATGCACCGCCGACACCACCGAGGTCACTTCCTTATGATACTTCTGCACCTGCTGATTGGCCTTCCGGACAAAATGTTCCTTCACCATGAGATCCAGAACACTGTCCCCGAGATATGCCAGCGTCAGCGGCGAATACATGGCCGCCTGCTTCGCAGAAATGGTTTTATTTAAGCTTTCCTCCACTTGACGCCCTCTCTGGTATCCTCGATCACGATACCCATATCCAGAAGCTTTGCTCTGATCTCATCTGCCTTTGCAAAATCCTTTGCCTTCTTGGCTGCGGTCCGCTCAGCGATCATACTTTCGATCACTGCGGTCTCATCTTCGGACATCTCCGCCTCCGCCCGGGTCAGATGGATACCAAGAACGGTGTCAGACAGAGTAAACAGCGTATCATACAGCTGCTTTGCAAATGCAGAGGAAGACTCCTCATTCGTTCCCGCATTTGTAAAACGGATGAGCTCAAAGATCGCAGAGATAGCGTCTGCCGTGTTCAGGTCATCATCCATGGCTGCATCAAACTTTGCCACATAATTCGGAAGCTCCGCCAGCAACTTCTGCTCCTCCTCGGAGATTTCCTTTCCGTTATTCTTCGCCGCAATATCCTCCAGCTTCTTCGCGCCGTTCAGGATACGGTCGAGGCCGTTCTTTGCAGACTCTACCAGCTGATCCGAGAAGTTCAGCGGACTGCGGTACTGTGCGGAAAGCATGAAGAAACGGATCACCTGGGGATCGTACTTCTCGCAGATATCCCGCACGGTGAAGAAGTTTCCAAGAGACTTGGACATCTTCTCATTGTCGATCTTCAGGAAACCGTTATGCATCCAGTAATTGGAAAATGTAACGCCGTTTGCCGCTTCACTCTGAGCGATCTCATTTTCGTGATGGGGGAAGATCAGATCTTCACCGCCGGCATGGATATCCAGCGTTCCGCCGATATACTTCCGGGACATCACGGAGCATTCCAGATGCCAACCCGGACGGCCGTCGCCCCAGGGCGATTCCCAGGAGGGTTCTCCCTCCTTCTTCGGCTTCCAGAGAACGAAATCCAGAGCATCCTCCTTCTCATCCTCACCACTGACCTTCAGCTGATGTGCCTCATCCCGGTGTCCGCTTTCCAGGTCATCGATATTCTTATGAGACAGCTTTCCATAGCCGTCAAAGCTGCGGGTACGGAAATATACCGTGCCGTTGACACAGTATGCATGCCCCTTGTCGATCAGCTGCTGAACCATATCGATCATATCAGGGATCTCTTTTGTAGCCTGGGGATGGGTGGTGGCAGGACGCACATTCAGCGCCTCCATATCCTTCTTACACTCCTTTATGAAACGCTCGGAGATCTCCAGAGAATCCACATGCTCCTCATTTGCCCGGCGGATGATCTTATCATCCACATCCGTGAAATTGGATACGTAGTTTACCTCATAGCCACGGTACTCCAGGTAACGGCGCAGGGTGTCAAAGACGATCATGGGACGCGCATTTCCGATATGAATGAAATCATATACGGTGGGTCCGCATACATAGATTCCGGCCTTTCCCGGTGTGACCGGCACAAATTCTTCCTTGTTTCTTGTGAGTGTGTTAAAAATCTTCATTCTATTCTCCTTGTGACCGACTGAAATATAGTCCGTATTTCAGATCTTCTATACTAATGCTTTAGATACCTGCACCATCCTGGAACAGGAATCTGTCCTCCAGCTTATCCACCTTCTGCCTGTTCTTTTCGATCTGTACGTGGTCGGACTCCTGATGCTGCTCCAGGATCCGAAGGGTCTGCTTCAGAGTTTCATTCTCGTCCTTAAGCAGTTCGATCATATTTGCGATGGGGTCCGGAAGGTCAACCTGGTTCAGATCCAGGCGCGGGATCCGTACATCATCCTGCTTTGCGATCCGTCCCGGAATGCCAACCACCGTGGAATTTGGAGGTACGTCCCGGATCACCACGGAGCCTGCTCCGATCTTGGCATTCTCTCCGACGGTGATGGAGCCAAGCACCTTCGCGCCGGCACTCACCATGACATTATCCTCCAGCGTCGGATGACGCTTTCCCTGCTGCTTACCGGTACCACCCAAAGTAACACCCTGGTACAGCGTCACATTTTTCCCGATGACCGCCGTCTCGCCGATGACAACTCCATGACCATGGTCGATGAAGAAGCCCTCTCCGATCACTGCTCCCGGATGGATCTCGATCCCTGTCTTCCGCGCAGCCTTCTGGGAGATCTTTCTTGCCTTATAATAATTCCCTTTTACGTATTCCTGATGTGCCTTATGATAGGCCCACATAGCCCAGAAAAAAGGGTATAGCAAAGCCTCCCGGTCGCTGTGGATCGACGGATCCCGCTCCCGGATGACCTTGACCTGCTCTTTATAATAGGTGGAAAACTTCATTTCTCACGCCTCGGTTCCGAATGCCGTAGCCGGCATTCATATCCTTCTAAGGTTATCTGAAAGAAGCCAGGTTGTCAAGAGGAAGGATGGCCCCTTGCTTCAGTTTCTGGCATAGTATCCCTGGATGGGCTGATGGATCAGACCCTTCTTTTCCAATGCTCCGAGGATCACCAGAAGCTCCTGGAGCGTACCTGCCTCATCCGTCAGAATATCATCCAGATAGACAGGGTCCAGACTGAGGCGGGACAGAACTTCCTTTTCCGGGCCCGTCAGATCCCCGGAACCTCTGCCTCCTCTTCTTCCCGTCACCTTCATGCCCAGATCCTCCAGGATCTCCTCCGGCTCCAGAACACACATGGCGCCCTGTCGGATCAGGTTGTTTGTCCCCTCGCTCAGGGGATCTCCGAGGCGCCCCGGGACAGAGTATACATTCCGTCCCTGATCCAGTGCGGCATCCGCCGTGATCAGGGTCCCGGATCGTTTTCTTGCCTCCAGCACAAGAACTCCCTCGGAAAGCCCGCTGATGATCCGGTTCCGCAGGGGGAACCGGGCACCGATGGGCGGAATCCCCGGAGGATATTCGGAAAGGACCAGCTGGGTCTCGCACATTTCCTGATACAGGCTGAAGTTCCGCTGGGGATAGCAGATATCGATGCCGCCACCTAAAACCGCTGCCGTTTTCCCGCCGGCAGCGACGGCCAGTTTATGCGCTTCCGTATCGATCCCCGCAGCCATACCACTGACGATCATAAGGCCTCCCCGTGCCAGCTTCGGCACAAACATACGGGCCACCTCTTTCCCGTAAAAGCTGGGTGTCCGGGTTCCTACGACTCCCAGACATCTGAAGTCATTCAGGTATTCGATATGCCCCCGGTAAAACAGCGTGGCCGGAGGATCCGGGATCTCCCGCAGCAGCTCCGGATAGTCCGGATCCGCCGGAGTAAGAAACCTGAAGCCTCTCTTATCATAAGCTTCTACGGTTTTCCTTATCCCGTCTTCCTTTCTTGTGAGCAGGATCTCCTCCAGTGTTTCCTGCTTTAATCTTCCCTCTGTTACCATCGCCATCAGCTCCTGCTCCGGCGCTGAAAAGAATTCCGTTACGCTTCCGAAGATATCCAGTATTTCCCTTCTTCCTGCGGGCCCGATGGTCTTAAGACTTCCAAACCACAGATATGCTTCTCTTTCACCGATCATGATACATCCCCTCCTTCCTCTGCCGCTCCTACATTCCTGAAAAACAAGGCTTCCACCAGATCCTCCTTCCGGATCTCCTCCTGTCCTGCCAGATCCGCAATGGTGCGGGCCAGACGCAGCACCTTAAAGTACCCCCTGGCCGAAAGCCCTCCCTGTTGATAAACCTGCTTTAAGAGCTCCGTCTCCTGGTCTCCCAGATGGATATACTCCTTCATCCTGCGCTGGGGGATCCCGGAATTATAGCAGAAGCTCTCCTCCCGAAAGCGATGGACCTGCCTTGCTCTTGCCTCTTCGATCCGTCCACGGACCGTCTCACTGGTTTCCCCGGCTGCTTCTCCTAACAGATCACCGATCTCCACCGGCCTTACCTCGATCCGGATATCGATCCGGTCCATAATGGGATGACTGATGCGGTTCCTGTATTCCACGATCTGCCTCTCGGTGCAGCGGCATCTGGCCCGGTCCGGATAGAAGCCGCAGGGGCAGTTGTTCCGGGCTGCAACCAGCATGAAACGGGAAGGAAAACGATAAGAAGCCTTCACCCGCGAAATGGTGACCTCCTGATCCTCCATGGGTGCGCGGAGGGATTCAATGACACCCTTTGCAAAATGTGGGAATTCATCCAGGAACAGAACCCCGGAATTGGCCAGAGACACCTCCCCGGGGCGCGGGATGGTCCCTCCGCCCAGCAGGGCGGGCAGCGATACATTTGAATGAGGGCTCCGGAAGGGACGCCGCCTGAGAAGGCCCGTCCCCTCTCCCTTCAGCAGACCGGCCACACTGTAGATCTTGGTCAGCTCCAGCTGCTCCTCATAGGTCATTTCCGGCATGAGTCCCGGAAGGCACTTGGCCATAAGAGATTTTCCTGAACCGGCCGCGCCGGTCAGAATGATATTGTGGAAACCCGCGACCGCGATCTCCATCCCCCGTTTCATGGTACGCTGCCCGTGGATCTCGGAAATATCATGCACCTCTTCCACCGGCTGCAGGGTCTGCAGGTCCGGAAAAACCGGATCCAGGATCAGTCCGCCCTCCAGAAACTCCACCACATCCGTCAGCGTATCCACGCCAAAAACAGAAAGCCCCTCGATGCAGGAGGCTTCCTGCGCATTTCCGGCAGGGACGATCAGCTTCCGTATGCCCTGTCCGGCAGCAAAATGTGCCACCGCAAGAACACCGGGTATCTCCCGGACGCTTCCGTCCAGTCCCAGCTCGCCTAAAAACATATAATCCTCTGTTTTTTCCGGTGAAATCGCCCCCATGGAACAAAGCAGCGCAACGGCAATGGCCAGGTCATAGCCTGCACCGTCCTTGCGTATGTCTGCCGGGGAAAGACTTACGGTGATCCGCCTGGGCGGAAGTCCGTAACCAGAATTCTTGAGTGCGGTACGCACCCTGTCTCCTGCCTCACGAACGGAGGAGGAAAGATAGCCCACGAGGGAAAGTGACGGCAGGCCCTGACTGATATCGGCCTCCACCGATACCAGCATCCCACCGATCCCAAGAGGGCATCCGCTTTTGATAATACTGTACATAAACTCTCCTTTCGCCTCTTCGGGAGTCATATACAGTTTTTATCAATGATCGATACGAAACAATCGTACCGAAATCATAACTGAATAATAATTATACCATCATGGCGTCAATATCATTCTTATCCTGACGCTTTTTTTTGATCTTTCCATCAATGAAACGAACGATGTAATATGCGGCGAGCGCACATAAGCTGGCGATCACAGCCGCTCCGATGACATCCGTGGGATAATGCACGCCTACATACATCCTTGAGAAAGCCATGAGGAACCCGAATATGATAAGCAGTATCCCCGGAACCTTATTCTTCGATGCAAGCAGGATACCCACTGCCACCGAAAATACACAGGCAACATGCCCCGAGGGAAATGACGCATCGATCTCCGCCGGAACGATCCGTTCCAGACTTTCAATAACCTCATAAGGTCGGATGCGGTCTACAATCACCTTGATGGTAAGATTATTTACAATAAAACTGAGGGAAAGAGATGAGGCGGCAACGATGCCGACCATTCTGGTCTTTTTTATGATCATAAGAACGATACAAAGGACGATCCAGATGATTCCTTTCCAGCCGATTGAGCTGATCACTTTCATAACAGGGTCCAACCAGTCCGCACGTATGTGTTCCTGGAAAAAAAGCAGAACCTCTTTATCCCACTGAATTATACTGTCGATCATAATGCTCCTTATTTATCTAAAGTTTATTTAGAGTTTATTTCTTCTTGCGAACCGAATAACCGAACTTTCCCAGCTTTTCTCCCAGAACAAAATACTCTCCGTGAGAATAGGTCATAAGCTCGGTATCGTTCAGATGAAACTTGCCCGTCTCATCCATATATTCCTCATCTACAGATACGGAAACCACCTCTGCCAGGAATAGATCATGTGTCCCCAGGGCCTTTCGTTCCTTCACCCGGCAGGCCAGGATCACCGGACTCTCTCCGATCCCCGGAGCGGATATTCCCTGAACCGCAACCGGAGTAAGGTGCATTTCTCTGAACTTGTCCACGTCACGTCCAGACCTTACACCACAATAATCCGTTGCCCGGGTCAGCTTCTTTGTCACAAGGTTTATGGCGAATTCGCCGGTTTCCCGTATGATATCATAGGAGTAACGTTCCGGCCGTACGGATATGGACACCATGACCGGATCGGAGCATACCGTTCCGGCCCAGGCCACCGTTATGATATTCGGTTTCTCTCCGGGGCGCTGACAGCTCACCATCACCGCCGGCACCGGGTAAAGCATGTTGCCCGGTTTCCATGTCTGTCTGGCCAAGGTTCCGTCTCCTTTACTCTTTTCAAACTTAGTAGGTGAAGTACACCAGCTCGTCCGCCGCAGCGCTTGTCATAGCCACGCTGTCCGCATAGATCACCGGACCTTCCCCGCCGAATTCGGGATAGAATTCCTTCTGAATGGTTCCGGTCACCATCACCCATTCCCGATCCTTCAAAGCCTTTGCTCCGCCGTAGTAACATTTGAATCCCACAAATGCGATGTCTGCCGCGCAGCAGGTCATGGCAAAACGACCGGGCACGAAGGTCTGATCGCTGTAGTTCTTCGGACGGTGTACCTGTGCTTTAAAATGTATCTCCTTGCCGACATACTTGTCCGGATTGTCCGCTGCATCTGCGTAGAAAAGACCAAAGTCCTCCTCTGCCAGCTCGATCTTCGGACCGCTGATATCGAAGGGCAGCTCGATCTCCTCATCGACTCCGTTGTCGGTCTCCCCGTTCATATTCTCGAATATGATCTGGGCTCTCCGATTCACCGCACGGATGCTCCTGCGGTACTCTGCCTTTTTGGTATTCTCATCACAGCGGTTAAAGATGACCATGTCCGCATTGCGCAGCTGATCCATCATTACCTTCTTCATATTCGTCACATACACATCGAAGGTAGTGGCATCCACAAAGGAAATGATCTGAACCACTGTCCAGCCCTTGGGCACACGGATCTGGAAGATCTTGTCCAGCTCCCACATACCGTTGTACTCGATCATTACATTTTCCGGCTGATACTTTCTGGAAAGCTCCAGAAGATAGTCTGTGGTCAGTGTCTCATCCGTGATGAACTCCAGGAAAATATTCTTTTTCTTTAACTCTTCCGCGTCATACTCTTCTTCTCCGTCTTCACAAACCAGGAGGAGCGTTTTCTGCCCCTCCGTAAAGTTTTGTTTGATCAGAGTATCCTTGGCAAACTGTGTCTTACCACTGCCCAGAAAGCCCATGAAGACGTATACGGGAATCTCCTTAACCTCTTCTTTTTTCATGCTCTGCCTCTGTTCTATATTCTGCTATATTGCTCTGACTGACTTTTTTGCTTTGGCCCGGTGTCTGATCAGATACCGAAAAGCTCCGCCAGCTTATCCTCCTTCAGCTGACTGCCGATGACACAAAGCTTACCGGTATAGTCTGCTGCACCGTCGCGGATCTCGAACTCGCCCGGTACCAGGTCGAATTCCATCCACTTCTGATCCTTGTCCGGAACAATTCCCTTCGCACGAAGGATGATTCCGTAGGGGTTATCCTCCTCCACTGCAAGCTGCTCCAGGATCTTCTGCAACGCATCACGGTCGAACCGGACTGCGGTCTCCTTGCCCCAGCTGGTGAACACTTCGTCAGCATCATGTCCGTGATGATGGTGATGATGTCCGCAGCTGCAGACACCGTTCTCATCATAATGGTGCTCATGATGGTGTTCATGCTCATGATCATGCTCGTCCTCATCGTGATCGTGATGGTGATGCTCATGCTCATCCTCGTCTTCATCATGATCATCATGGTCGTGGTGATGATGGTGATGATGCTCATGCTCATCCTCGTCCTCATCATGGTCGTGATGGTGATGATGATGCTCATGCTCATCCTCATCATCCACAGCCGGATCATATTTGAAGTTCTTCATGATGTCTTCCACATTTGTGGAATGCTCCATGGCCTCCAGGATCTTAACGCCGGAGATATCATCCCATGCGGTTGTGATCACACGTGCCTCTGCATTGTGCTCACGGATCCGCGCAACTGCGTCCATCAGCTTCTCCTCAGCCACATTCTGCGTACGGCTGAGAACCACGGTTCCGCAGGCCTCGATCTGATTCAGGAAGAACTCACCGAAGTTCTTCATATATACCTTTGCCTTTGTTACATCTACGACAGTGGTCGCGCTGTTCAGCTGAAGATCCACATGCTCAGCCGCCTTCTGGATCGCCTTGATCACATCGGAAAGCTTGCCGACGCCTGAGGGCTCGATCACAATACGGTCCGG
Organism: uncultured Lachnospiraceae bacterium; assembly: GCA_902792005.1. GTDB lineage: Bacteria > Bacillota > Clostridia > Lachnospirales > Lachnospiraceae > Eubacterium_Q. Next base: position 34,722 of record CADAXW010000012.1, on the reverse strand, counting down.
GTGATACTGGTCTACCACCTGCTTCAGTGCCTCACCGAAGTCTCCCACCAGTGAGCAGCAGATGCAGCCGGAATTCAGCTCATTCACCTGTATTCCCGCTTCCTTCAGGAACCCGCCGTCAATTCCGATCTCACCAAACTCGTTCTCGATCAGAACCACCTGCTCTCCCTTGAAAGCATCCTGGATCAGCTTTTTGATCAATGTCGTCTTTCCGGCACCAAGAAATCCGGAAATGATGTCTACCTTTGCCATTTTAATATGCGCCTCCATTTATTTATCACTTGCCTTCGGCTCAGCCTTCTTCGCTTCTGCCTTCGGCTCAGCTTTCTTTGCCTCTGTTTTCGGCTCTGCCTTCTTCGCTTCTGCCTTCGGCTCAGCTTTCTTTGCCTCTGTCTTCGGCTCAGTCTTCTTTGCTGTGGCCGTACGCGTTGCCATCTTCTTGAATACGGAGATGGAAAGTCCGGGAACCGTGATGGAGATATAATTCTTTCTTCCATCCACCTTGCCCGCCTTGGAATCCTTGGCCGTCTTATTGTTCATTCCTTCACCGCCGAACTTCGCCGCATCACTGGAGAATACCTCCTTCCAGCGTCCCTCCGAGGGAACTGCCAGCTTGTAGTTCTTATAAGCGATGGGTGTGAAGTTGCAGATCACCAGAAGTGTATCCTTTTCCTGTTCTCCATGCCGTTCAAAGGAAAGCAGGGAACGGTTTGCATCTCCCTCCTGGATCCATGCAAAGCCTGCCGGATCACTGTCCATCTGATAAAGAGCCGGCTCATCCTGATACAGCTTGTTCAGGGCCTTCATATAAGACTGAACATAGGTATGAGCATCAAACTCGAAGAGGGACCAATCCAGCTCATCGGACTCGTTGAACTCCTTGAACTGTGCAAATTCCTGACCCATGAAAAGCAGCTTCTTTCCCGGGTGTGTCATCATAAAACCAAATGCCGTCCGGAGATTGGAGAACTTATCCTCATAGCCTCCGGGCATCTTCTCGATCAGCGATCCCTTCTCATGAACCACCTCGTCATGGGAAAGCACCAGAATGAATTTCTCACTGTAGGCATAAACCATACTGAATGTGAGGTCGTTGTGATGATACTTCCTGTACAGCGGATCCAGCTTCATGTAACGAAGGAAATCGTTCATCCAGCCCATGTTCCACTTGTAATCAAAGCCCATGCCACCCTCAGCAACGGTATGTGTCATCATCGGCCATGCCGTGGACTCCTCAGCGATCATCATAACACCGGGGAACAGCTCCGCCATTTTCTCGTTCACCTCTTTGATGAATGCGATGGCCTCCAGATTCTCATTTCCGCCAAACCGGTTGGGCTTCCACTCACCGGGTCCCCGGCCGTAGTCCAGATAAAGCATGGACGCAACCGCATCCATACGGATCCCGTCAACATGGTACTTATCTGCCCAGTACAGCGCATTTGAAACCAGGAAATTGCGAACCTCATTCCTGCCATAATCGAAAATGTATGTGCCCCAGTGGGGATGCTCCGCCCGCATGGGATCCTCGCTCTCATAGAGCGGAGAACCGTCAAACCGTCCCAGTCCATGGGGATCCTTGGGGAAATGCGCCGGCACCCAGTCAATGATCACACCGATGCCCTGATGGTGCATGTAATCCACAAAGCCCATGAAGTCCGCAGGCGAACCATAACGGGATGTAGGTGCGTAGTAGCCGGTCACCTGATATCCCCAGGAAGGATCATAGGGATGTTCCATGATGGGCATCAGCTCCACATAGTTATAACCCATTTCCTTCATGTATTCGGAAAGCTGAAGTGCGATTTCCTTATAACCGAAGAATTCTCTTCCGTCCTTCGGACGCTTCCAGGAACCCATGTGAACCTCATAGATGTTCATGGGCTTCTTGTCAGCGGACTTCTTATCTCTTTCCTCCATCCATTTCTTATCCTGCCAGGTATAATGCAGCTCCGTTACACGGGATGCATTTGCAGGACGAACCTCGGATGAAAATGCATAGGGATCACTCTTCATGAATACCTGTCCGGTTTTGGAACGGATCTCATACTTATAGATCTCATCCATGAAGTCTCCCGGAACAAACAATTCAAAGATACCGGAATAATCCAGCTTCCGCATGGGATAGCGGCGGCCGTCCCAGTTATTGAAATTTCCGACAACGGATACGCGCTCCGCATTGGGTGCCCATACCGCAAAGAGGGTTCCCTGGATCCCGTCCACGGTCATGGGATGCGCGCCCATTTTCTCATAGATCTGATAATGCTGTCCTTCATTGAAGAGGCTGATGTCGATGGGGTCGATCACCGGCTCGAAGATGTAGGGATCCACATAGTTCTCTACATGTCCGTCTTCGAACTTTGCCTTAACCTCATAGGGAAAGCTCTTTGTATTTTTCAGCACAACGGAGAAGAAGCCCTTCACTCTCTCGGATACCAGAGTGTAGCTCTTTTTTGTCTCCAGGTTCCTGATCTTTACGATCTTTGCATCCGGCAGATATACATTTACATATACATCATCTATGCATTCATGCATACCCAGGATGTGATGAGGATTCTCATGACGCGCCTGAACCAGTGCATCTACCTCCATCCAGTTGATCGCAAATACTGCTTTTCTTCCAGCCATTCTTTTACCAATCCTTCCCAAAACCTTCCCAAATCCTACCCAAATCCACCTAACCTACGACAGCTTATGAATAAATATGCCGCTTCGCAGCTTTGGCTCAAACCACGTAGATTTCGGCGGCATGAGTAAGCCTGCGTCCGCAACGGAGAAAAGCTCGCCAATGGATGTAGGATACATGGAAAATGCGATGACCGCATCCTCGGATACCCTGCGCTCCAGTTCCTTCAGCCCACGGATACCACCCACAAAATCGATCCGGTCGCTGGTTCTGGGATCCTCGATCCCGAAGAAGGGTTCCAGTACATTTTTCTGTAACAGGGATACATCCAGTCCCTCTACAGGATCATCATTTAGCAGCTTTTCATCAAAGGAGAAGCTGTACCACTGTCCCTTCACATAAACGCCCACGGTTCCCTTTTCCTCCGGCTGCACGGGAGCTTCTGCCTTCTCCACCTTGCCCAGGCCGGCCAGGAACTGGAAGAACTCTTCCTCTGAGCGTCCGTTCCAATCCTTAACAACACGGTTATAAGGCAGGATGGCCAGCTCACTGTCCGGGAAAAGAACGGACAGGAAGAAGTTGAACTCCTCTGTTCCGTCATACTCCGGGTTTTCCTTCCGACGCTTCAGTCCTACCTTGACAGCGGATGCAGCCCTGTGATGGCCGTCCGCGATATAGATCTGATCCATTGCAGCAAATTCCTTCTGCAGCGCTTTGATATCATCTGCATCATCGATGATCCATACCCGATGGGTCACTCCGTCCTCTGCCGTAAAATCATAAACAGGCTCTTCCTCCTGCTGGATGCAGCGGATGATCACGGAGATCTCCTCCTGCTCCCGATAAGCCAGAAAGATCGGACCGGTCTGCGCATCGCAGGTGTCGATATGACGGATGCGGTCCTGCTCCTTTTCCTCTCTGGTATTCTCATGCTTCTTGATCACTTCATTTACGTAATCATCGATCGATGCACAGGCAACCAGACCGGTCTGGCTCCGTCCATCCATGATCAGCTCATAGATATAATAGGCCGGCGCGTCCTCTTCTACATAGGTTCCGTCCTGCAGAGCCTCATTCAGCATCTTCTTTGCTGTTTCGTAGGCCGCGTCGCTGTACATATCAAAATCATCCGGATGAACTGTCTCCGGTCGGTCGATCCGAAGAAAGCTCTTCGGATTCGCTTCTACCACTGCCTTTGCTTCCTTGCGGTTATATACATCATAGGGAAGTGCAGCTACATCCTGAACCAGCTCTACTGCCGGCCGATATGCTGCAAATGGTCGAATGACTGCCATGGGGGCACCTCCAATTTATAAAGTCGGGAAAGGCCGGGAATACCCCGGCCTTCTCGCTTACTCTCCTCGAATATACTTTACAGCGTCATCCAGTGAGCGCTTAAAGTCTTCCTCTGAAGAATTATTGAATACAAACAATTCCGGGATATTTCCAGGTTTCGTAAAATTCTGGGTTGCAATATATTCATCCCAGTGTTCAAGCTTCCACACATCCCGGTCAGAATTCCGACTGATCATTCTCTGATGAGCCACTTCCACATCCGTATGAACCCAAATGACACAGAGCTCTGCATTCTTCTCAGCCAGCTTGTGGCGCAGACGGTCAAGATAATCGTCATCACGGATCTCATCGGTGAAGGGTGCATTGATCAGTACAGTGTCATTGTACTCCAATGCATCAAAAGCCAGATCCAGGACTGCATAATACTCATAGTCACGGATCTCCTTCTGGAAAAAGTCCGAAGAACGGTTGTACTCCTGATTTGCCACCTTGAATATCTGTTTTGAAAGCACGATCAGTGTGTCCTTATCCAGGTAAACACAGTTCGTGAGTGCCTTCGCAAGCTTCTTTGAAATAAATGTCTTTCCACACGCCGGTGGAGAAGTAACTAGGATCAGTTTTTTCTTCTTCATTGCAGATCGATATACCTTTCTCTTGTTTTTTCACAAACCTGTTATAGATTATACTCCATTTCTTTTAAAAATGGTACTGATTTTTTTTCAAATATGTCAAAAAATTCAACTTTTTCGCCCTTAAATCAAAGAATATGCGGAAAATGTAGTCCTGAGCCCATTCCCCGCATATTCGTTCCTTAATGTTTATTGTTCAGACTTACGCTTCCTTGGCCTTGATATAGCCCTTTGCAGTAAGCAGCTCAGCGGAAAGTACTGCTCCGCCTGCAGCACCGCGAACGGTGTTATGAGACAGTCCGACAAACTTGTAGTCGAACAGAGTGTCCTCACGAAGACGTCCCATGGAAACGCCCATGCCCTTCTCAAAGTCTACATCCAGCTTGACCTGGGGACGGTTGTCATCCTCAAGATACTGAATGAACTGCTTCGGTGCAGAAGGAAGGTCCAGCTCCTGAGGCTCGCCCTTGAAGCTTCTCCAGCGCTCGATGATCTCCTCCTTTGTGGGCTTCTTCTTGAAGTTCACGAATACGGTAGCGGTATGTCCGTTGAGTACCGGAACACGGATGCACTGGCTGGTGATCTTCGGTCCGTTCTCACATTTCTTGATCACGCCGTCTTCCACCTTACCCCAGATCCTGAGGGGCTCCTGCTCACTCTTCTCTTCCTCGCCGCCGATATAGGGGATCACATTCTCCACCATCTCCGGCCAGTCCTTGAAGGTCTTGCCTGCACCTGAGATTGCCTGATAGGTAGATACAACCACCTCCTGAGGCTCAAACTCCTTCAGTGCAAACAGTGCCGGTGCATAGCTCTGGATGGAGCAGTTGGGCTTAACAGCGATGAAGCCGCTCTTCGTTCCCAGACGCTCTCTCTGATACTTGATGACCTCATAGTGCTCCGGATTCAGTTCAGGAACAACCATGGGTACATCCGGAGTCCAGCGGTGTGCGCTGTTGTTGGAAACCACCGGAGTTTCGGTCTTCGCATATGCTTCCTCGATAGCCTTGATCTCATCCTTGGTCATATCCACAGCACTGAAGACAAAGTCTACAGTTGCAGCAACCTTCTCAACCTCGTTCACGTTATAAAGAACCAGGTTCTTTACAGCCTCCGGGATGGGAGTATCCATCTTCCAGCGTCCCTCCACTGCCTCTGCGTAGGTCTTACCTGCGCTGCGCGGAGATGCTGCAACAGTTACCACTTCATACCAGGGATGATTCTCAAGAAGAGAGATAAATCTCTGACCAACCATTCCGGTTGCACCTAAAATACCGACTTTTAATTTCTTGTCCATTTCCATTCTTCTCACTCTCCTGTTAATCCGGTCTGCATTTTTAATACATTCGACTACAACGGGTTTCCTTGATCTAAGTGCATTATAACCGCTTCCGTCGTATCATGCAAACTGAATTAAATGATTGTTTTATTCAAAATTATTGATAGAGGCTGTTGATACGACTTATTTGATCACACGTACACGTACAACGCCGTCGATGGCTGCGATGGCATCAGCAACAGACTGATCTGCAGCAGCGCTGATATCCAGGATCGTATATGCATAGTCGCCGCGGGACTTGCTTACCATCTCGGATACATTTACGCCCTTGGATGCGAACAGTCCTGTGAACTGTGTCAGCATGTTGGGGATGTTCTTATGGCAAACGGTAAGACGTCCTGCATCCTGGCATACACCTGCGTCGCAGGCGGGATAGTTTACGGAGTTCTTTACATTTCCGTTCTCGATGAAGTCCTTGATCTCCTTTACTGCCATGACTGCACAGTTGTCCTCGGACTCCTCTGTGGAAGCACCCAGGTGCGGTGTAACAATAACGTTCTTCTTACCTGCTACAGTAGAATTTGCGAAGTCTGTTACATACTTTGCAACCTTACCTGCATCGATGGCTGCAAGAAGTGCGGGCTCGTCAACCAGAACGTCACGTGCGAAGTTCAGAACTACAACGCCTTCCTTCATCATGCTGATGGCCTCTTCATTGATCATACCCTT
>CADAXW010000012.1:0-28152 GCA_902792005.1 uncultured Lachnospiraceae bacterium | reverse complement strand
GTGATGTGCTTTACGGAACGGGACAGACCCCATGCTGCATCTACAGATACGAAGGGATCATAGCCGTAAACCTCCATACCCAGACGAACGCCGATATTTGCAACCTTGGCACCGATGGCACCAAGACCGATCACACCCAGCTTCTTTCCTGCGATCTCCTTACCTGCGAAGTTCTTCTTCTCCTTCTCAGCGGTCTTTCCGATGTTCTCGTCAGATGCATTTGCGGTTACCCAGTTTGCACCACCGATGATATCGCGGGATGCAAGCAGCATACCTGCAACAACCAGCTCCTTTACGCCGTTGGCATTTGCGCCCGGTGTATTGAAAACTACGATACCCTTCTCTGCGCACTTGTCCAGCGGAATGTTGTTTACGCCGGCACCTGCACGGGCTACAGCCAGAAGCTTGTCAGACAGCTCCATGTCATGCATGGAAGCGCTGCGGACCAGAATGGCCTCTGCATCTGCGTCATCAGTTACTGTATAATTCTCACCCAGGAGATCCAGCCCGCAGGCTGCGATGGGGTTCAGGCATTTTACCTTAGTCATTTTCTTTATCCTCCAAATATCTTGACGTTATGATCTTACTGATTCTCTTCCTCAAACTTCTGCATGAATGCTACGAGCTTCTCAACACCTTCGATGGGCATAGCGTTGTAGATGGATGCGCGCATACCACCAACGGATCTGTGACCCTTCAGGTTTACAAAGCCTGCTGCGGTTGCTTCCTTAACGAACTTAGCATCCAGCTCATCATTTCCGGTAACGAAGGGAACATTCATCAGAGAACGGTCTTCCTTAACAACGGTTCCCTTGAACATCTTGCTCTGATCCAGGAAGTCATACAGGATCTTTGCCTTCTTCTCGTTATGCTCCTTCATGGCCTTCAGACCACCCATATCCTTTACCCACTTGAACACCAGGCCGCAGATATAGATACCGTAGCACGGAGGTGTGTTGTAAAGAGACTCAGCGTCTGCCTGTGTCTTGTACTTCAGCATGGTGGGAACGAACTCCGGAAGGTCGTCACGGATCAGGTCCTCACGGATGATCACAACTACAACACCGGCAGGTCCTACGTTCTTCTGTACGCCGAAGTAAATGAGACCGTAGTCGGATACATTTACGGGCTGAGACAGAATGTCAGAGGACATATCTGCTACCAGGATCTTTCCCTTTGTGTTGGGAAGCTTGTGATATGCTGTTCCGTAGATCGTATTGTTATGGCAGATATATACATAGTCTGCATCCTCGGAGATCGGAAGATCCGAGCAGTCCGGGATGTAGGAAAATGTCTTATCCTCGGAAGAAGCAACTGCATTTGCCTTACCATACTTCTTTGCTTCCTGGTAAGCCTTCTTTGCCCACTGTCCGGTGATGATGTAATCAGCAACTCCGTTCTTCATCAGGTTCATGGGAACTGCAGCAAACTGCTGGGAAGCTCCGCCCTGCAGGAAAAGAACCTTGTAATTGTCCGGGATGTTCATGAGATCCCGAAGATCCTGCTCTGCTTCCTTGATGATGTTGTCATATACCTTGGAGCGGTGGCTCATTTCCATAACGCTCATTCCGCTTCCCTTGTAATCCATCATCTCCTCTGCTGCCTGCTTCAGAACGACCTCCGGAAGTACGGACGGTCCTGCTGAAAAGTTGTACACACGTGCCATTTTATTATTCCTCCATTTTTTATTTTCGTTTGTAAATTATTTTTGAATCTCATCCTCGCTTGCGAAGCATGTCTCGATCGCTGCACCCGGTGCAACCATCGGCCATACCTTATCATCCATGCCGATCTGGCAGTCGATTACCTGCGGGCCTTCTCCCTTCAGGGCTGCAGCCAGTGCCTTATCAAACTCGGCAAGGGTCTTAACTGTATAAGCCGTAGCTCCAAGGCCCTCGGATACCTTCTGGAAGTTTACCTTATCCTCCAGCATGGTGTTGGAGTAACGCTTTCCGTAGAACAGGGTCTGCCACTGACGTACCATACCAAGAACGTGATTATTGATGATGATCTCGATCACATGGGTTCCCTCGCGGGATGCGGTTGCCAGCTCCTGAAGGTTCATACGGAAGCATCCGTCACCTGCGATATTGATAACTGTCTTCGTAGGCTGTCCTGTCTTTGCACCGATGGCTGCTCCAAGGCCGTAGCCCATGGTACCAAGTCCGCCGGAGCTGAGGAACTGTCTCGGCTTTGCATATTTGTAATACTGCGCTGCCCACATCTGATGCTGTCCAACATCCGTTGTGATGATGGCCTTACCCTTGGTGGCATCATAGATCTTGCTGATGATGGCCGGACCTGTCAGATGCTTCATATCATACTCCATGGGGTAATCCTTAACCAGCTTGCGAACCTCCTTCATCCAGCCTGCTTTTCTGGACTGGGTGAGCTCTGCGTTAAGACGCTTCAGGATCTCCTTTGCATCACCGATGATGCTTGCATCAACCATGATGTTCTTATTGATCTCAGCAGCATCGATATCGATGTGCAGGATCTTTGCGCCGTTGGCGAACTTTGCTGCATTTCCGATCACGCGGTCAGAGAAACGTGCTCCGACAACGATCAGCAGGTCAGCCATATTTACGCCGTAGTTGGATGCCTTTGTTCCATGCATACCGATCATTCCGGTGTAGCGGCTGCTGGTTCCGTCAAATGCGCCTTTTCCCATCAGGGTATCACATACCGGAGCATCGATCTTGTCTACAAATGTCTTCAGCTCTGCAGATGCACCTGAGATGGTTGCTCCGCCGCCCACAAGAACGAAGGGCTTCTTGGATGCCTTGATCATGGCAACTGCATTTTTGATATCCTCATCCTTGATGGTATCTGTTACCTTCTTGATGGGAGCCGGCTTCTTCGGTGTGTAATCAGCAACTGCTGCTGTTACATCCTTTGTGATATCCACAAGTACCGGGCCCGGACGTCCGCTCTTTGCAATGGAAAATGCGCGGCGGATGGTATTTGCCAGCTGATGTACATCCTTTACGATGAAGCTGTGCTTTGTGATGGGCATAACCACACCTGCAATATCGATCTCCTGGAAGCTGTCCTTACCAAGAAGTGCAACACCTACATTTGCGGTGATGGCTACAAGCGGAACGGAATCCATGTATGCGGTTGCGATACCGGTGACAAGGTTTGTTGCACCGGGTCCGCTGGTGGCCATACATACGCCCACCTTTCCTGTAGCTCTTGCATAGCCGTCTGCAGCATGGGCTGCGCCCTGCTCGTGGCTGGTAAGAATATGATGAATCTCTGAGGAATGCTTGTAAAGCTCGTCATAGACGTTCAGGATGGTACCTCCCGGATATCCGAATACGGTATCAACGCCCTGTTCCTTCAGACACTCGATAACGATTTCTGATCCTGTAAGTTGTTTCATAATAGATTCTCCTCCTCGCAGCTTTTATCGCCGTTATGTAAGAAATGTCAATACTATAGCACTATTTATAAACTGTGGCAAGCAGAAAGATACATGACTTTCGCGCCGCTTTTTCAGCATTATGCCTTCGGGATCTCAAGGATCGCTCCGCGGTTGCCGCTTGTAACCATGGATGCATACCGTGCCAGATAACCGGTAGTAACCTTCGGCTCTCTCGGTGTCCATGCAGCCTTACGCTTTGCAAGCTCCTCATCACTTACCTTCAGTGTGATGGAGTAATTGTTGATATCGATCTCGATCATGTCGCCCTCTTCTACCAGAGCGATGGGGCCGCCAACCGCTGCTTCCGGTGATACATGGCCGATGGATGCACCGCGGCTTGCGCCGGAGAAACGTCCGTCGGTGATCAGTGCTACGGTGGAGCCAAGTCCCATACCTGCAATGGCTGAGGTGGGGTTCAGCATCTCTCTCATACCGGGGCCGCCCTTCGGTCCCTCGTAACGGATCACAACCACATCTCCGGGAACGATCTTTCCGCCCAGGATGGCCTCGATGGCATCCTCCTCGCTGTCGAAGACTCTTGCCGGTCCCTCATGCTTCAGCATTTCAGCCACAACGGCAGAACGCTTTACAACGGAGCCGTCCGGTGCAAGATTGCCCTTCAGTACGGCGAGACCGCCGGTTGCGGAATACGGCTTGTCTGTGGGACGGATGACCTCGGGATCACGGTTAACAGCGTTCTTCACTGCCTCACCGATGGTCTTTCCTGTTACCGTCATGCAGTCCTCATGAATGAGTCCCAGATCACACAGCTCCTTGATGACAGCATACACACCGCCTGCCTCGTTCAGATCCTCCATGTAGGTCGGACCTGCCGGTGCCAGATGGCAGAGGTTCGGTGTCTTCTCACTGATGGGGTTTGCAAATGAAATGTCGAAATCAAATCCGATCTCATGCGCGATGGCCGGAAGGTGCAGCATGGAGTTTGTGGAACATCCCAGCGCCATATCTACGGTCAGTGCGTTCAGGATCGCATCCTTTGTGATGATGTCTCTCGGACGGATGTTCTTTGCCAGCATGTCCATGACAGCATATCCTGCCTTCTTTGCCAGGCGGAGACGCTCGGAGTAAACGGCCGGGATGGTTCCGTTTCCGGGAAGTCCCATACCCAGAACCTCTGTCAGACAGTTCATGGAATTGGCGGTGTACATACCGGAGCAGGAGCCGCAGGTAGGACATACATTTTCCTCAAATGCGGTCACATCCTCTTCCGTGATCTTGCCGGCAGTATACTCGCCGACTGCCTCGAACATGGAGGAAAGACTTCTCTTCCGTCCCTTCACGTGACCTGCCAGCATGGGGCCGCCGGACACGAAAACGGTGGGAACATTGACACGGGCCGCTGCCATGAGCAGACCGGGAACATTCTTATCACAGTTGGGGATCATAACCAGCGCATCAAACTGATGTGCAATGGCCATGGCCTCTGTGGAATCTGCGATGAGATCGCGGGTCACCAGACTGTACTTCATACCGATATGTCCCATGGCGATACCGTCGCAGACTGCGATGGCCGGGAACATCACCGGTGTTCCGCCGGCTTCTGCTACGCCGAGCTTAACAGCTTCAGCGATCTTGTCCAGATTCATATGGCCGGGAACGATCTCATTGTAGGAACAGACGATTCCTACCATGGGCTTCTTGATCTCTTCGTGGGTAAAACCCAGAGCGTTCAGCAGGGAACGTGCAGGTGCCTGCTGCAGACCACATTTCATGTTATCACTCTTCATACTGTACTCCCTTCTTCTCCCGGAAATGTGCTTCCGGGTTACATCACTTCTTCTCGTACTTTTCTTATCGTTTATTTCTTATCGTTTATTTCTTATCGTTCATTTTGGGAAAACCGATCGTTGGCCGGTCAGACTCTCTCGGCGATCAGGGTTCCCATCTCATCTGTCTTCACCTGAGGCTCACCCGGCTTTGCGATATCGATGGTTCTGTATCCCTCTGCAAGAACCTGCTTTACCGCTTCCTCAATGGCATTTGCCTCCTTGTCCAGATCGAAGCTGTACCGAAGCATCATGGCTGCTGACAGGATGGTTGCGATGGGGTTCGCGATATTCTGTCCTGCGATGTCCGGTGCGGATCCGCCTGAGGGCTCGTAGAGACCGAACTTTGTCTCATTCAGAGATGCGGAGGAAAGCATTCCGATGGAACCTGTGATCATGGATGCCTCATCCGAAAGGATGTCTCCGAACATATTCTCCGTCAGCATGACATCAAACTGTGCAGGATCCTTTACCAGCTGCATGGCTGCATTGTCCACCAGCATGGTCTCATAAGTAACATCCGGATAATCCTTTGCCACCTCCTCGGTCACCTTTCTCCAAAGACGGGAGGAATCCAGCACATTTGCCTTATCCACCAGGGTCACCTTCTTCCGGCGCTTCCTTGCGATGTCAAAGCCCTTGATGGCGATGCGGCGGATCTCATCCTCTGTGTAGAGCAGCGTATCCACTGCTGTCATTTTGCCGTCGATCTCCTTCGTATAACGCTCTCCGAAATAGAGACCGCCTGTCAGCTCCCGCATGATCATCATGTCGAAGCCCTTCTCTGCCACACTCTCCTTCAGCGGGCATGCTTCCTTCAGCTCCGGATAGAGATATGCAGGGCGAAGATTTGCAAAGAGTCCCAGCTCCTTACGGATCTTCAGAAGTCCTGCCTCCGGCCGCTTGTTCGGGGGAAGCTTGTACCAGGGAGAGGTCTGTGTATTTCCTCCGATGGAACCCTGCAGGATCGCATCCTTGGTCTTTGCCACAGCCACTGCCTCATCGGTCAGGGGCTCGCCCGTTGCATCGATGGAGCAGCCTCCCATCAGAATATCTTCATAGTGAAATGTATGTCCGTACTTCTTTCCGACTGCATCCAGGACCTTCTCCGCCTCTGTCACGATCTCCGGTCCGATGCCGTCGCCTTTGATGACGCCGATATTAAATTCCATTTTAGTTCTCCTTCGCGTTGATTGAATTGATGAGTCCGCCGCTGGTGATGATGTTCTGCATAAACGGTGGGAAAGCCTGTCCCTGATAGGACTTTCCTGTGGTCACGTCGGTGATCACACCGCTGTCAAAATCGATCTCCACCTCATCCTCTGCCTTGATCTCAGCTGCCGCAGCCGGGCACTCGATGATGGGAAGTCCGATATTGATGGAATTCCTGTAAAAGATCCGGGCAAATGTATCCGCGATGACACATGCGATGCCGGATGCCTTGATGGCGATGGGTGCATGCTCTCTTGAGGAACCGCAGCCGAAGTTCTTTCCGGCCACCATGATGTCTCCGTCCTTGACACGCTTTACGAAATCCTTATCAATATCCTCCATGCAGTTCTTTGCCAGCTCTGCCGGATCTGCTGTGTTCAAATATCTAGCGGGGATGATAACATCTGTATCCACATTGTCCCCGTACTTATGTACCGTACCGTGTGCTTTCATGTAAGCCTCCTTTTATAATACAACCGATATGTCTGATCTGATCTTTCTTCTCTGATCCTATCGTTTTCTATCGTTTTCTATCGTTTTCTATCGTTTTCTATCCTTCCTTACAGATCCTCAGGTGATGCGATCTTACCAAGAACTGCGGATGCCGCAGCCACTGCCGGGCTGGCAAGGTAGATCTCGGAATCGATGGCACCCATACGTCCGACGAAGTTCCGGTTGGTGGTGGACACTGCACGCTCTCCATGTGCAAGGATACCCATATGTCCGCCAAGACACGGTCCGCAGGTCGGTGTGGAAACGATGGCACCTGCCTCGACGAAGATCTCGGTAAGTCCTTCCCGAAGCATCTGGAGATAAACCTCCTGGGTTCCGGGGATCACGATGACACGGAGCCAGTCAGCCACCTTGCGGCCGTTCAGAACATCCGCTGCGATACGCATATCCTCGATCCGGCCGTTGGTACAGGAACCGATGACTACCTGATCGATCTCGATATCGCCCTCTGCGTGAATCTCGTCAATGGTCTTTGTATTCTCGGGAAGATGCGGAAATGCAACGGTGGGACGAAGCTCTGCAAGATTGATCTCGATCACCTCATCATACTCTGCATCCGGATCTGCCTCATAAACGGTATACTCCTTATTCGGAGCATGCTCCTTCATATACTCGATGGTCTTCTCATCCACCGGGAAGATGCCGTTCTTGGCACCGGCTTCAATGGCCATGTTTGCAACCGTGAACCGGTCATCCATGGACAGTGCTGCAACACCCTCTCCCGTAAACTCCATGGACTTGTAACGGGCGCCGTCCACACCGATCTTTCCGATGATGTGAAGGATCAGATCCTTACCGCTGATCCAGGGGGCCTTCTCTCCCTTCAGAACGAACTGGATCGCAGAGGGAACCTTGAACCAGGCCTTACCGGTCACCATACCGGCTGCCATATCCGTGGAGCCAACACCTGTGGAGAACGCACCAAGCGCTCCGTAGGTACAGGTGTGGGAGTCAGCACCGATGCAGGTATTTCCTGCCACGATCAGGCCTTTCTCCGGAAGGAGTGCATGCTCGATTCCCATCTGTCCCACATCAAAATAGTTCACGATATTATTTGCCTTGGAGAAATCTCTCACCTGCTTCACGTGCTCCGCACTCTTGATATCCTTATTCGGCGTGAAATGATCCATGACCAGTGCGATCTTCGTATTGTCAAATACTGTTTTCTTTTTGAACTTGGCAAGCTCATTGATGGCAACCGGAGTGGTAACATCATTTCCAAGCACAAGATCCAAATCTGCCTCGATCAGGTCTCCGGCGTGAACCTCCGGAAGTCCGGCGTGTGCAGCAAGGATCTTCTGTGTCATTGTCATACCCATGATTAATTCCTCCCTTATAGATAGTGTTTCATAGATAGTATTTCAACAGGTTACAATTTACGCTTGATTTTAACATAAACAAATATATAATGAAAATATATATTATGAATACTTTGTATAACTTTAAGTTATATCCATCGAAAAGATCAGAGGAGGATGCCATGATCGATAATTTAAACTATTACCGCGTCTTTTTAGCGGTCGCAGAAACCGGAAGCATCAGCCGGGCCGCCGAGCAGCTTTACATTTCCCAGCCCGCCGTGAGTAAGTCCATACGGAATCTGGAGGATGCACTGACGGTACGCCTGATCGACCGTTCCTCCCGGGGCATTACCCTGACGGAGCACGGACAGCTTCTCTACGATCATCTCCGGGAAGCCTTTGCCAGCATCCGCACGGCGGAGGAAGAGCTGCAGCAGATCAATATGCTTGGGATTGGTGAGCTCCGGATCGGTGCCTCCACATCCCTCTGCCGGAACATTTTGCTCTCCTATCTGTCCGATTTCATCATGAAGTACCCCCACATCAAGCTGTTCATCTCCTGCCATTCCACCATGACTACCATCCGGAAGCTGGAGGAAGGCAGCATCGACCTGGGCCTGATCTGTGAAACGAATCTCCCGGATAAGCTTTCCTATCATCCTCTTCAGGAGATCCATGATATCTTCGTCGTAAATCCATCCTACCTGGAGCATCTCTACATCCGGGAGCAGGCCGCCGAACGAAGCATCGAAAACCCATGGCTTCTTGCCGGAAATGTCACGAGCCTTCTCGGAGCAGCCACCACCCACACATCGGCTACGACCCACGCCGCTGCATCTCACGCTGCTGCATCCCGTGCCTCTGCTTCGTCCCACGCTGCAGCTCCCTCATTCCTTCCCGACATGCCCACGGAAGAGATCCTGGAGAAAAGCCATCTTCTACTCCTGGAACAGGGAAATGTGACCCGGAACCACCTGGACCATTACTTCTACCAGCAGAACATCCAGCCCGGTCAGGTACTGGACGTAAACAACATGGACCTTCTCATCGACTTTGCCAAGATCGGCATGGGAGTATCCTCCGTGGTAAAGGAGTTCGCAACGGAAGCACTGGAGGGCGGACACCTGATCGAACTTCCCATGAAGCCCCCTGTCCCCTCCCGTACCGTAGGCTTCTCCATCAACCTGCAGCGAAGACAAAGCAGCTCCCTTCAGAAGTTTCTGCAGGTCCTGGGCCTGGAGGCGTGACAAAAGGGGTGTGACAAAAGGGACAGTCCCCATTGTCACGTTTTCCCGGGAAAACGTGACAACGGGGACTGTCCCTTTTGTCACACTTGTCTATTTTACATACTTTACACTGATATCGCCGGTGCCTGTATCGATCCTGCATCTGCCGCCGGTTTCATACTTCTCAGAGAGAACCACATCTCCGGTTCCCGTATCTGCCTCAACCACCTTCGGGCTGAGGAATTCACAGGATACATCTCCGGTTCCGGTATCGATCACTACGGTTCCTGCATCACACTTTGTAAGTATGATATCCCCTGTGCCGGCATTCAGCCGCATCTCACCCTTTGAGATCACATTTGTCAGAGTGGTCTTTCCTGTTGACTCATCAACATTCAGAGATCCTGCACCTATGTTGCTGAGGGTGGTATGGCCTGTAGAAACGTCGACCTTAAGTTCTCCGGTCACAGCGAGACCATCCAGATTCACATCACCGGTGGAAACCTCAATAGACAGACTGTCCAGCGTGTAGAACGGAGTAAATCCATACTTCTCCCATTCCTTATTCTCCTGCTTCGGAAGGTAGATGACAACCTTCTGATCATCTGAAAAACTGAAGTTGAAGAGACGGTCATACCAGGGAACATCCCTTTTCAGTTTGATATCCAGAACACCGTCAACCACCTTAACCTCGTGCTTTTCCTTCTCTCTTTCATCACAGACAACCTTCACCTTGCCATCCCTTGATTCCTTGATGGTCACATCCGCGGTAGAAGTATCCACCCGGATCCCCGTGAAACTCTCAGTGATCACATACTCATTACGCTCCGGATCACCCAGGGTGTTGATCTTACTGAAATCAAAGCCACAGGCCATCAGTCCGATAAATGCGAAGAGCGCTCCGCATGCGATAAATATAAATGCTGTTATACGCCAGCTTCTTTTTCCCCAGCTCATGCTACTCTCCTCCTTCCGAACAGTCTTCCTACACCTCTGCCAATTGCTGCACATGCCTTAGCCGCCAGCTTCGTAACGGATCCTGCGGACATGAACATAAAGATCGCCAGACCGAACAGGACGAAACCGAAGCCTGCATATACAAGGCCGACTGCGATGTGCCCGGCAAAAACATGCCTGATCAGCAGGAACAGTCCTGCAACACCGGATACCGCAAATGAGCCGGCTACGATAAAGAATACAAATGAAAATACCCATACCAGGATAAATGCAACCAGCAGCAGGGACAGTCCCACCATGAGCAGCGGGAACCATACCGGAAAACCAAGGACGATGAGAAGCCAGAAGAAAGCTGAGTGAGATTTCTTCTCCGATACCGGTGCTCTGTAATAATCATCATTGTAGCTGCTGTAAACCGGTTCTCTGTCTGCCGGAGCCGGTCCGCCGGAATAGGCAGGGCCTGCAGAATAGGAAGAATCATCGCTGTTCACCTGTGCCTCGGCCCAGTTCCCTGTGGTCGAACTCTTCTTATCAGCGGCATCCGCTTCCTTCTTCGGCCGTTCCGCCATGATCTGCTTTGCCGCATCCTCAACACTTCCTACGGCTGCCACAGCCTCCTCCTCAGAGAGGCCGGACTCCATGCGGTCTTCGATCATTTCCGCATAATAATCCAAAGACGTTTCAATGTCTTCTTTGGGTAGTTCAGACAGTTTGTTCCACAGTGCCCTTAGGAATTCCTGCTTCTTCATCCCTCTTGTCCTCCTTCACTATAAACTCATAAATGGAAAGGATCTCCTTCCACTCCTCCTGAAACTCATCCAATCTCCGGGTTCCCTGCGGTGTGATGTGATAATACTTTCGCAGGCGGCCATTATGCTCTGCCGATCGAACGTCCAGCAGCTGTGAGGATTCCAGCCTTCGCAGGATCGGATACAAAGTCGATTCTGAGATCTCAACATATGGCTTCATGTCCCGAATGATCTGATACCCATAGGAGTCTTCCGTCCGGATCGCTGCAAGTACGCAGATATCCAGAAGGCCACGTTTTAATTGTACATCCATGTGCCTGCCTCCTTATCTTGATCAACGGTCTCATACCCTTTGTCATGGCATATTATACGTCGCATAGTATTATATGTCAAGTAATATTATGCAAAAAATTATATTATTTTTTATACACCATAAAAGAGGACCGTGCATCCACACAGTCCCCTTGTCCTAATCTTATTCTCTTACTTCTTCTCCGTCTTCTTCACGCTGATAAACAGACGAAACCCTTTCTCCTCCTGAATCTGCAGTGTACCTCCAATCTTCCGCACCCGGCTTTCGATATTCGACAGTCCGATACCGGGAGTCCCGTCCTTTCTTCCGGTCACAGGGCTCATCCGCTTCTCTCCTCCCTCAGACAGATAATCGTGAAGGATCATCTGATAGAAGCCCGGATGCTCCATGATCTGAAGCAGGACCGTATCATTCAGGCTGTGGCGCATGATATTGGATACGCCCTCCCTGAGGATCCCGATCAAGCTGTACTTGATATCCCTGGGCATGTCCTCGGATACATCGATCTCGACGCTGACATGGAAGTCTTCCTTCAAGGGCTCCAGCATCTGCTGAACCGTGGTCTCCAGATTCACGGAGGAATCGTGAAGATCATGAACGCTGCTGCGAATACTGGTCATGGCACTGTCCAGAGTTTCCCGGACACCGGACAGCTCTGTATGCACCGGCTCCTCCTTATGGATCGCCAGTAACGCTCCCACCTGCAGCAGGGCGCGGGACAGGGTGTGCCCCACATTATCATGGATCTCCCGGGCAATGCGGTTTCTTTCCTGCAGCTGTGCGGTGACAACCTCGCTGTCTCTTGCGGAAAGCAGCTCCTCATTCTGTCGATTCAGCTTCTCTCTCTGCTCCTCATCATCATCCCGTAGTTTCCGGACCTGTTTCCGGAAGGAATTCAGCCGGACCGACTTCGCCGCCAGCCAGAGAGAAAGAAGGGTTGCCGCAAATGTGATCCACACCACTTCATCCGGCACCTCCATATCTGCAGTAAACAGCCCCTTTACCAATGCGATGGCCGCCACGGCCAGTCCTGCCCACTGCCTGCATAGCACCATGTCATATACCACCAGCGGAAGCAGCACATAGTATCTGGGAAAGATCAGTATGATGAGAACCGCCCCGTACATCAGTATCCTTGCAGCATAGCTCCGGATGGGATCAGTGGAGCTCGTCCCCTCCTCGGATACCAGCCACAGCATGGCGGCAGCATAAGCAAGAGTCAGATAAATTGTGATCAGGCGCTCGGTTCCTGAAAAAGAAAGGCACAGCAGGTAAACCGTACAGCTATATAGAATGATTTTATCTATGGCTCGTTCCATTCTATGAATGATTACCCCTTTACTGATCTATGCCTTGTTTCTGTAATAAAAGATCGCCAGATTCGTACGGTCCCGAAGCCCCAGCTTACTTAAAATGGTACTGATATAATTCCGCACCGTACCCTCGGACAGAAAGAGCTTTTCTGCGATCTCCTTATTGGACAGTCCCTCCGCAACACACTCCACGATCTCCGCTTCCTGCACCGTCAGATCATAGTCCTCAAAGGAAAAGCTCTTCTCCTTCGGTGCCAGCATATCCGGCAGGCGGTCCACCACCTGATCTCCGAATACGGTCTGGCCCTCCTGCACTGCCCGAAGCGCCGGCAGGATCCCGTCAAAATCCTGCTTGATGATATATCCCTTGGCACCGATGGCCAGTGCCGTCCGTATGTATTCATCATCATTAAATGTAGTAAGGAACAGGATCCTTGCCGCCGGATCCTCCTTCAGGATCTCACGGCCTGCCTCCAGTCCGGTCATCCCCTCCATGCGGATGTCCATCAGCAGGATGTCCGGCTTCAGGCTTCGGTAGAGCTCCACCGCTTCCGTTCCGCTTTTTCCGGTAGCCAGCACCTGAATATCTCCGCCGGCCTCGATAATGGTCTTTAAGGAAACAGCCACCAGGCTGTCATCATCTACGATCACGATCTTCATACGCGTCGTTCCCCCTCCGTAGTTTTCACGTCAGATCTATCTTAGCACATTTCCGGTGAATCTCCTACCGGTTTTGTCTAAGCCTCATTCTCCGACTCCGCAGGAAGAAGCTCCTCATTGATCATCCTGACATTCCGTTTCAGTTCCCTGTATTCAACGATCCCCATGATGATATATGTCATCGCATAGCCTGCGATGGTGGGGATCAGCGCCTTGGGATGCTTATGCAGCTGCCAAAGCAGGATCGTGATCACCACAAGGACGATGGCCGTGGTGATAAAATAAAGGATACTCTGAACCACAAAGCCAAGTCGGTCGATATCAAACAGGAAGGTCATTCCCGCAAATGTGGCGCCGATCAGCCCATAAAGCAGCACATTTGTATAGGCTGCGATCTCCGGTGTCGGAAACAGGGCTCTGGTCTCCGGAGACATCGATGTGAACCCACTGGTTCCCACAGCATTCACGATCACGTCGATCACAAGATTGACCATCAGGCCCACAAAGGAAGAGATTGCAAAACTGACCGCTGCTCTTTTCAGATATTCTTTCATGTTCTACTCTCCTTTCCCTGCTCCCGGTACATGCAGCCGGTTGTTCTGCGCCTTCACCAGACATTCCTTCAGATGAGTGACATTCCGGCGGGACGTGTAGGTCTCGTACCCGCTCTTCATTATGACCTTAATGGTCCCTGTAAGTGACATATCCAATGTCCGTATCTTATGCATATTCACGATCTCGGACCTGGAGATACGAATGAAGCCATAGCCCTCCAACTCCGTCTCCAGTTCCTGCAGGGTTTTCTGAACGGTATATCTTTTGACCGCATCCAGCGCGATCACCTTCTGCTTTTCCGCATAAAAGGAAACCAGCTCTGCCGGACGAAGGACACATCGGTTTCCCGCCTCATCCGTTCCGTTCAGTGCCGGGTCGTACAGACCGTGAAGCTGATCCACGATCCTCCGCACCTCATCATCCATCCTGTCCTTACAGACATGCAGCTCCGTTTCCCGAAACTGCTCCTTAATATTCGCCCTTATGATCATCCTAACGCCCCTCCGGCTCAAATGCTGTAATCACTACGTTGACTCACATGTATCTAATTATAAAGAATCTCTGTGCTAATTTCAACGAGTGACACTATCCTTGGGCAGATGAATCACCGCAAATGGCCGCTGGTCGTGTCTTGGCAAACGGTACCCTTCGAGGCCCGGCTCGCGCCCTCGCGCTTCGCGCGATGTCGCGGCGCTCGCCAAATGTGCGTGCAAGCACGCCCGCTTGGCTCACTGCCCGCGCAAGTTGCGGGTGCCCCCAGCGGCACATAGGCTTCCCGTTTCGCTTCGCTCACGGATTGCCAAGTGCCGGGACCCGCAATGACCTCGAAGGATACCGTGCCAATCCTTTACGACACAGCGGCCATCCCTTGTATCATGCCATGCATTGTTTTACGCCAGATCCGCCCTCATTCTTCTTTTAAACAGATAGATCGCCAGCCATGTCAGCAGGGCTGCAGAACCGGCCACGATGATCAGGGGGAAGAAGAAGCTGTCCCATGTAAAGTCCAGATGGATTACGGCTCTTACAAGTCTTGTGCAGTAAAGTAAGGGAGTGCATCTGCAAATGTCATACATCACGCCCCCTGCATTCTCAGCATCGAACCAGATGCCGCCCAGGAAGGAACCCAGGGAAATGACGACCGAGGAAACACCCGGCGCCGACTTCTCATTGAACAGGGTTCCGAAAATCATTCCCAGTGCGATGAAGAAGCATGCGGAAGGAAGGGAAAGAACCACAACCAGCAGCAGACCCAGGATGTTCAGATCTGCTCCAATGATCAGAGAAATAATGAAGGCCGTGATCCCGGTCAGAAGTGACTGGATCATGGAGATCACAAACATGGGAATGAAGTAGCCCATGGTGAAGTTCCGGCTCTTCATGGGGGATGCGTAAAGGCGTACCAGGAAGGATGTGCTCCTGTCCGTAGCAACCTGCAATGCAGTAAAGAGCATTACAAAGGTCTGTCCGAAGACGATCACGCCGCCTGCCAGGTTATCGATATTGAATACGGTATGTCCCGCCTCCTTGGGGATCCCCTGATTTACGAGGGTCATGATCACCAGCATGACCAGCGGAAATGCGACGCAGAAGATATAGCTCAGTACATCTCTGGACATCTCCAGAAGATTTCTTTTTGTATAACTTAAAGTCCTGTTCATGATAATCCCTCTCTTTCTGCTGCTGCGATGAATACTTCCTCCAGCCCTTTCTTTCCGCTCTTCTCCTCCAGCTCTGCCAGAGTTCCCAGATCCACCAGGCGTCCGCTGACCATGATCCCGATCCTGTCTGCCAGTGCTTCCGCTTCCTCCATGTAATGTGTGGTCAGGATAATGGTGGTCTTTCCTTTCAGCTTGCGGATCACATTCCACAGCTCTCTTCTGGCCAGCACATCCAG
Source organism: uncultured Lachnospiraceae bacterium (assembly GCA_902792005.1). Taxonomy (GTDB): domain Bacteria; phylum Bacillota; class Clostridia; order Lachnospirales; family Lachnospiraceae; genus Eubacterium_Q. Next base: position 12,242 of record CADAXW010000012.1, on the reverse strand, counting down.
CCCAAGGGTGGGCTCATCCAGGAAGATCACCTTCGGCTCTCCGATGAGTGCCATGGCAATGGACAATTTTCTTTTCCAGCCTCCGGAAAGTGTTCTTGCCTGTTTCTTTCGGAACTCCTCCAGACCGAAGACCCGGATCAGCTCCTCCACTCTATCCTTCCTGCTCTTACCTCCCGGCAGATCTCCGTAGATTTCTGCCATGAAGTTCAGATTCTCTTCTACCGTCAGTTTCTCGGCTACCGCGGTATCCTGCGGTGAGATCCCAATGATCCGCTTCACCTGATCCGTTTCCCGGCTCACATCATATCCCAGCACCGAGGCGGTTCCCGAGGCCATGGCCGACAGTCCGCACAGCATCCGGATGGTAGTGGTCTTTCCGGCACCGTTCACACCCAGCAGTGCAAACAGCTCGCCCTCATGCACCGTGAGTGACAGATGATCCACAGCCGTTTTGGTTCCGAACACCTTGGTCAGTTCCTTTGTTTCGATGGCTTCTCTTCTTTTCTCTTCTGCTTTTTCCATATTTTTGCTCATAATAAAAACCTCCTTCGGTTGTTCGCCGTGCTTTACGGTGAATATACCCGAAGAAGGTTATTATGAACAGTCTTTTGACACGAACGGTATTTCCGGACCGATGAATGGTAAAAATGTACCGCCTACTTTCCTGTGATCTTATAGATCGCATCCCACGCCCGCTTGGCGATAGTATGCACATTTTCCTTTGCCACCTCTTCCGGCGTGATGACGTCCGCGATATCGTAGCGTACCTCGTGCCGGTGGAACAGCAGATGCTCCTGGATTTTTTCCGTGTCACGTATGCAGACCACGACCACGTAGGCATTTGCCTTTTTCGCAACCTTAAATACGCCATCATGGAAGGGAAGCAGAACACCGGTCTTGCTTCTGGTTCCCTCCGGAGATGCTCCGAAGGAGACCTCCTCCCGCTTCACGAAGTCTGCAGCCTTGTTGATGGCCTTCAATGCTTCCTTCGGATCCTCCCTGTCGATGGCAAGGAACAGGCATCTTCTTGCGATGCGTCCGAATACCGGGACGTGGAAATTCTCTTCCTTGGAGAGGAAGGAGATATTCCAGTCCTTCAGTTCCGTGTAGAGAAGAATGGGATCGAAGTTCGACACATGATTATAGACAAAGAATACTCTCTTCGTCTTCGGGATCTTCTCTTTTCCCGTGAAGTTCACATGGATCCTGAGAGGCCACAGCATGGCGTCAGTTCCGCGATAGAGCAGCTTCCTGTAAAAGGGACTGTCCGTATCATATTCCTTTTTCCTGCTTATAAAAAGACTCGCAATGAATAAAAAGCCTGTGGGGATGATAAACAACACACACAGGATTGCAAGTATCACGATCAGTGCGATCCACATATCTGCCTCCTAATTCTTCTACCTCCGGTAGGATCCTGCCCTCAGAGAAGGGTCGTCCGTTCCTGTTCGGAGCACAACGCAAAATGACGGAAGGGCTGTCACCCTTCCGCCATTATATTCTATCTATACCGAATAATCAACCTGCGTTCTACGCCATCTGCTTTCTCTCCGCCGATACCCTGGAGGCTGCCAGCCCGATAAAGAGACATACCAGACCGAAGGCCAGCTGGATCGCGAAGCAGTCCCAGACATCCGCCAGACCGCCGCCCTCATAGATCCGTTCTACAGCAATGCTGTACCAGTAATTCGGGATGAACCGGCTGATCTTTGTGATGCCGTCTCCCAGGATGCTGAGGGGTACGAAGGTTCCTCCGATGAAGCAGAAGGAAAGGCCGACGATGTTGGAAAACACCATGGAAGGCGCTGAAGCGAAGGCCGGTACATTTGCAAACATGGAGATCATCATGGCCACAACACTGGTAAAGATCAGTGCATTCAGCACCGAAAGCCACCATGCTTCATTGAAGAGCTGATCATGCTCTCCCATGACACTGACAAAAGCGACGAGTCCCACCAGGATGATCAGTGAGAAGGTTACAGTACCTGCGAAGATCCAGAAACTTCTCTTTCCGGCAGGCATGGAAGAAACCTGGATCCGGTTCCTCTTTTCGCCTTTGTTGAAGCCTGCAACCACCGGGAAGATACCGGTGATCAGGATGGACAGGATACCGAAGGGAATATAGGTAAATGCGCCGCGGAGTTTTCCATTCTCCACGCCCTCCGTTTCCAGAATGCTGACATACTTTGTGATGTCCAGTGACTGATTGGTCTTCTTTGCTGCCTCCGCTATGCTCACGCCCTGCTCCAGATAATCCCGAACGGAGTTTAAGAAGTTGTTCATCTGCAGGGAAATCGTAAGTCCCACCGGCATGGAGTCATCATAGGTATTCTTTACCTGGTTCTCTCCTGTGGAAAGAAATGTATCCTGAAAGCCCTTGGGGATCCGGATGTAGGCCACCAGCTCTTCATAGAAGATGCTGTCCATGATCTGCTCCTCCGAAAGAGTTTCCTCTGAGATCTGATGAATACTTCCAAGATAGGCTGTGAGTTCCTTCGACAGTTCAGTCTCATCCTCATCAAGCACGTAGATCTTATAGCTGTCGAGAACTGCCTTCTTATCTTTTTTGTTTGCATAGATACCGCCCAGAAGAACGATAATGAACACTGTGATTCCGAAGTAGATGAGGATCCCCAGCTTATTCTTTTTTGCCATTTTGAAAAACGCCTTATAAAGACTCATACTGGTTCCTCCTTCCAAGGATTGCTCCGATGATGAACAGGGCCGCTGTCAGTGCTCCCATGGTGATCATGGCGCGGTAGTATCTCTCTCCCACACCGAAAATGTTCAGGGAATAGAATGCGTCCGTGATCACCGACATGGGGTTGATCCGGTTAATGATGGGGCTCTTTGCCTCGATCACCGCCTTCAGCTGTATCGCATACAGTCCGGAAATGGCTCCGCCGGCCAGAGTGATGATCGTAAGGATCGTACTCTTTGTGCTGTATTTGAAATGTCCGATATGTGCTACCAGATACCCCAGAGCGATTCCCATCAGGGTGCCTGCCACTGTGGTGACACAGATCATCGGAACCTCTCCGCCGAACCGAAGCTTCAGGATACCGATCAGATAAAACAGGGTTACTCCCACGCAGATCAGCTGGATCGTAAAGACTGCCAGAACGATGGCTGCCTCATATTTCAGTCGTCCCACACCGGATGCTCCGATGCGGAGTCCTGTGTTTGTTTCATTCGGCTGGATACTAATGGTCATTTCCATGGCCATGGTGGAGCCCAGCATACATACCATAGCGATCAGGTTATAGAAATATGCAATATAGGGATCCTTATTCTCTCCTGCCATACCTGCGGAAACCACATACTCCATATCCTGGGATACGGACTTTGCCGCTGCCTGGAAGGCTTCCTCTCCCCTGGCCATGCTGTCAGCCATAAACTCCGCCTTCTGGCGATAGGAGCTGACGATGCCGGACAGGATACTCTGGTACAGATCATTTTCGGCGATGGTAAGAGAAACATCTGTCTCTCCCTGGATCTTTATCATACCGATGATACTTGATGTTTTTCCTTCTTCCGCATTCTTCTTGTTTTCCGCCTTTTCCTGATCCGTGGGCGTAAGAAGATGCTTTGCCTCATCCTCGGAGGTGAAGACGATCTCGATCATCTTCTTTCCGTTTTCGTAGGTCAGATCCTGCAGCACCTTGACAAAGGCATGATCCTTCGCATTCTCTCCTACAACGGCCACCTTCATGGTTTTTGATTCCTGCTGTCCGTAAATATTTCCGAAGGCGAAGTAGAACATCGTCCCCAGCATCAGCGGAAAGGCCAGACTCCAGAAGAGCATCCCCTTCGTCCTAAGGATCTTCTTTATGTAGAATTTATAGATTCTTCCCATGATCTCTTCCTCTCTTGTCTTCCTCTCGTCTTACTCCTTATCCCGAAGCTCCTTGCCTGTGATCTCAAGGAATACATCATTCAGTGTCGGAAGCTCGGAATAGATCCTGTCATAGGTCAGACTGTGCTCCGACAGATACTCGATCACGTGGGAGATATTGTGCTTTCCGCCGCTGCACTTGATCTTCAGCTGCTTATTCTGGTAGGTAACCTCATATACATGGTTCAGCTTCCGGATTCCTTCGATATCCTCTGCCGGAAGCTTCCGGATGTCCACGATCACATTTTCCGTATTTCGGATCTTGCCCTTCAGCTCTGCAGCAGTACCGGATGCAACCTCTTTACCCTTGTCCATGATCAGGATCCGTGAGCAGATCTGCTCAACCTCCTCCATGTAGTGGGATGTATAAATGATGGTCGCGCCCTTCTGATTCAGCTCCGTGATCCCTTCCAGGATCTTGTTCCGGGACTGGGGATCAACCGCAACCGTAGGCTCATCAAAAATGATCAGCTCCGGATTATGGGCAATACCACAGGCGATGTTCAGTCTGCGGAGAAGTCCGCCGGACAGCTTCTTGGGATAGAATTTCCGGAAGTCCCCGATATCTACAAAGCGGATGGCCTCTTCAACACATTTCTGTCTCTCTGCTTTATCCTGAATGTAAAGACCGCAGAAGAAATCCACATTTTCCTGAACGGTCAGTTCATCAAAGACCGCTACATTCTGGCTGACCAGACCGATACGCCGCTTCAGGTCTCTCCGGTTGGAATTCATCTTCTCTCCGAAGAGTTCCACCTCGCCCTTATCGTAGGTGAGCAGCGACAGAATGCAGTTGATGGTGGTGGACTTGCCGGAGCCGTTGGGTCCCAGGAGTCCGAAGACCTCGCCCTTTCGGATCTCCAGGCTGAAGTTATCCAGCGCGATCAGCTCCTTATACCGTTTTACAAGATTTGTAACCTTTACGATCGTTTCACTCATAGCGGTTTCCTTTCTTATTCTTTTGCATAGTTCTTAGCTTGTAACATAAGAATATCACCCGACTCCGGATTTCGTAAGTGATATCCGTCATCGGATGATACTCTGTGGATATGACATTTGTCATATATTATTCTTTCTGCTATTATTCAGCCTTCGCCGTATTCTTCAGCGCCTGCTTCATTCTGCTTAAGTATTCCCGGTCCGGGACTACATTTCCGTATCTGACACGGTTATAGAGCTCTGTCAGCTCCGTCAGGTCTGCCAGATCCTTCTGACATATTCCGTCCGGTCCCGGTAAGAAGTCTCTTCTGCCCTGCAGCAGACGGTCCAGATCCGCCGTGGTCTCCGTTCCTGCGGGGGCTCCGTCCTTCCAGAACTCCAGGATCTTCTTACGGTAGATCCTCCTTGCCTTCTCTCTGGGGGTAAAGTATTCCCGCATCCTCTGGATCGCGGAGGTATGCTCCATTTTCTCTCTGGTGTCCTTCCGTCTGGTCTCCACCACCTTCTCGGTGCTCCTTCGCTGATACTTTCCCGACAGGATCCGCACCAGCCGATAGATAAGCCGCACAAGGATATAGATGGTCAGCGCGATGAGGGCACCCTTCAGGATGATCTCCAGCAGGTTCGGGAAGGTCTCGTTGGTGGACACCTCCTTCTTCAGCCGCTCGGACATATCCTGCACCTGGCTGGAATTATCGGCACCGAAGAGATTGCCGATCCAGCGGAACAGAAGCACTGCGCCGAAGAACAGTCCCTTAAAGACCCCTCCGATGGACTCGCCCAGACGGACCAGCGCATCCGTAAGATTCAAGGATTCTGCCAGAAAGATACCAACCAGCATGCACAGGAAGATCCCACCCAGGATCATGGAATTCAGCTTCACGATCTGCCGAACCGGGATCCCCTTCACATCCTTTGTGGAATTCAGATAATTCGACGCATTATCCGCATAATGGATCAGGAGGAAGAACCCCACTTCCACGCCGCTGAGGATCGCAGCGATCCAGGGCAGCTTGTCTATGTCATATACGAAGCTGGCCACCACAGCCAGAAGTCCCAGGATAAATGTGGGCCAGGGTATATCCTGATGCTCCGTCAGGATCCCACCCGTCCTTACATAATGCGTTGATGTGAGCATAAGACCGATGGCGATCCCCGTCAGAAGGAAGCTCTCCCCCTCCTCCAGAGGAATGAGCCACATTCCCACACCTGCAAGGATATTCAGCAGAAGGATCGGCCAGACATGGATCACCAGATTCCGAAGTCCGTAATTCATGAGATAGAGTCCCACCATGATCAGTACACACCAGAGGGACGGTCCGGTCCGTGCAGTGGAACGAAGATAGGTCTCCACCAGGAGCAGGGTAAATGTGAAGCTGTAGCCCAGACGAAATGTCTGTCTCCAAAAGCTAGTCCTCAAATTCCTTCACCTCCCATCCTGTCAGATAGGAGCGGCGCGGTTCAAAGCCGATCATATCATAATACGGAACCACGCAGAGCACTGCCGCATCCGATTTCCTGAGCACATCCAGCCGCTCCAGCATATCCTCCTTATAGTAAGGGGAAACCACCAGATATAAGGTACTGGAGCTTGCATGCTTCGCTTCCTTCTCCAGATAGTCGAGAAAGGCATCCTTTCCCTCCGACTTCCGGATCATTGTCAGATACTTATCAATGGTGATGCCATGGGAAAGCTCAGAACCCATGCCGGGCTCTGTAAGAGGCTCTCCATCCTTCGTCAGGCCGTTGGACCAGACCATGACACGTTCCTTCTTTCCGAGATAAACCCGGGCCAGGGTGCTGACCAGAGAGATGGATTCCTCCAACAGACGATCGGTACGGATCATGGTATCCGTATCCAGGTTGAGGAGGATCCGAACCTCCGCATCCTGTGTGGCATCATACAGATTCACCTTCCACTGTCCGGTTCTGGCAGACTGCTTCCAGTTGATGGAACGATAGGGATCCATGCTCTGATAATCCCTGAGCCCCCGGAAGGACAGGGGATCCTCGATGAGACTCCTTCTTGCTTCCATCTCACCGATCCTGCCCCGGGTAATGGAGCGAAGCCGTTTCACATCCAGCTTCTTCGGAAAGACATAGATCCCGGTATCCTCCTTCCGATTCATGGCAAACAGACGGGCCATGAAGAAGTCTCGGACCATGACATTTACATTTTCCACCTGAAAATGTCCCCTCTCATATCCACGAAAGGTAAGTGTCCGCTTTATCTTCTGATGTCCCATGACCGTGAACACATCATTCCTGTGATAATAATCCGTCACCACCGAGTTCTCCATGTCATCAAAGATCAGAGACCGGTCCACGGCAAACTTAAAATGAAATACGGGCAGGGGCAGGGCCTTGTCATTCTCGATCTCTTCGATCAGCTCTGCCTCCTCCCCGCATTCCATAAATTCCTTACTAAAGCAAAGAGAAGTCCGAAGCCCCTTTTTCCAATACTTTCGGTACAGGCGCTCCTGGATGATATATATAATTCCGATCATTCCTACGATCAAAATCAGGTGCATATGGATAACCTCCACATTTACAGAAGCCTGCAGCTCCTCTGCCGCAGCCGGCGCAATCCTTACCGGGAATCGTTCCAGTTCTCCACCGGTACGGTGAGGCCTCTCAGAATATCTCTGATCTGCTGTGCCGTATCCATTACCTCCGCTGCTCCCATGACACGGTGTCCCAGAACATAGGGTGCCAGATAACGGACATCATCCGGCGTCACATAGTCCCGTCCGGAGATGGCTGCAAAACTCATGGCCGCCCGAAGCAGGGCCAGACTGGCTCTGGGGCTGACCCCCATCAAAAGCCTGCTGGTATGGCGGGTCGCATCCGCGATGGTCAGGATATAATCCTTCACATCCTTATGCACCGTAACCTGCGTCACGGCGTCCGCCGCCTCCTCCAGATGCTGCACGGATGCCACCGGCTGAAGCATATCCAGCGGGCTGTCCTGTACAAACCGGTCCAGCATATCCGCTTCCTGCTCCCTGGAAAGGGTTTTCATGCGAAGCTTCATAAGGAAACGGTCCAGCTGTGCCTCCGGCAGGGGATAGGTTCCCGTTGTCTCAACCGGGTTCTCCGTAGCGATGACCAGGAAAGGCTTCTCCAGCGGAAGGGTCTCCCCGTCGATGGTCACGTGCCGTTCCTCCATCGCCTCCAGAAGTGCACTCTGGGTTCTTGGTGTGGCACGGTTGATCTCATCTGCCAGAAGCAGGTTGGTAAAGACCGGCCCCTTCATCAGGCGGAACTCCTGCTCCTTCTGATCATAAACCGACAGACCCGTGATATCCTGCGGAAGCAGATCCGGAGTAAACTGCACCCGGTGAAAGCTTCCATTTACACTTTTCGCAAAAGCCTTGGCCAGGGACGTCTTGCCCGTACCCGGTGTGTCCTCCAGAAGGACGTGGCCCCGGGACAGAACCGCCGTAAAGAGAAGGGTAAAAACCTCCTCCTGGCCCACGATCACCCTCTGGACATTCCCCAGGACATCCGTATATAACTTTCTTACTTCTTCTAGCTTCATATCTATCCCAACTTGGTATACAGTGACGAATTTGACATCGTGACCATCTGCCACATTCCCACGGCGACACCGTTCGCACTCCAGTTTTCGATTGTCAAATCCTGAGTTACACATACGTTAAGGTGTATTGTAGTATGTTTTACAGGAAGTACTCTACTCCGGACTCCATGATCAGCTGGTTCTTATCGCCGTAAATATTAATGTAGTCGCCATCTGCCCGACGCTCCGAGTGTCCCATCTTACCCAGGACTCTTCCGTCCGGGCTGGTGATACCCTCGATGGCCATGTAGGAACCGTTGATATTGTAGTCCTCATCCATGGTGGGATTTCCGTTCAGATCCACATACTGGGTTGCTACCTGTCCTGTTGCAAACAGCTTCTCCAGCCACTTGTCATTGGCAACGAAGCGGCCCTCGCCATGGGACATGGGGATCGCATATACCCCGCCCAGCTCGGCCTTCTTCAGCCAGGGTGACTTGTTGGAAACCACCTTGGTGTAAGCGATCCTGGACTGATGACGTCCGATGGAGTTCCGTGCCAGTGTGGGTGAATTCTCACTCTGCGGACGGATCTCGCCGTAAGGCAGAAGTCCCAGCTTGATCAGGGCCTGGAATCCGTTGCAGATTCCCAGTGCCAGACCATCCCGCTCATACAGGAGCTTCTGCAGCTCCTCCTTGATCTTCTCGTTCCGGAAGGTGGTTGCGATAAACTTCGCAGATCCATCCGGCTCATCACCGCCGGAGAAACCACCGGGGATCATGACGATCTGTGCCTGGCTGATCTCCTTTGCAAAGGCATCCACGGAAGCGCGGATCCCTTCTGCATCCATGTTGTTCAGGATCACGGTATGTACGTCTGCGCCTGCACGAAGGAAGGCTCTTGCCGTATCGTCCTCGCAGTTTGTTCCCGGGAATGCGGGAATGAAGACTCTCGGCTTTGCTACCTTATGCTTGCAGATATAAATATTCTTTTCCTCATAAAGACCGGTATCGATCTTCTTATCTTCCACACCGGAAGCCACCGGGAATACCTTGCGCAGCGTTCCGTTCCATGCCTCCAGAGCCTCCTCCAGGTCGATAGTGGTCTTGCCGTATGTGAATTCCGGCTTCTCAGCAACCGCACCGATCACGGATGCAGGGATCTCCAGACCGGAGATGGCATCCTGAGATACCTCGAGAATGATGGCACCGTATGCCTTCTCCACCAGTTCCTTCCCGGAAATGTTCAGCGGATCCAGAGTTACACCCAGCTTGTTACCAAAGGCCATCTTGCTGACTGCCTCGATCACACCGCCGAAGCCTACCGCATAGGCACTTTCGATCTTTCCTGCTTCCACAGCCTTCCGAAGAGCTGCATACTTCTCAAGCGCATCGCTGTATACCGGAAGATCATACTCATCACGGTCCACTTTCATGAGCAGCAGCGCATTTCCTGCCTTCTTCAGCTCCGGTGTTACGATATCCTGCAGGTCATTCACGTCAACGGCAAAGGATACCAGTGTGGGCGGAACGTCGATCTCATTGAAGGAACCGGACATACTGTCCTTTCCTCCGATGGAGGGAAGTCCCAGACCGATCTGAGCCGCATAGGAACCCAGCAGGGCTGCCAGAGGCTTGCCCCAGCGTGCAGGATCCTCATTCATACGCTCGAAATACTCCTGGAAGGTAAGGCGGATCTTGGAGACGTCACCACCTGCCGCTGCGATCTTTGCTACGGAATCCAGCACCGCATAGCTTGCGCCGTGGTACGGGCTCCAGGAGGAAAGATAGGGATCATAACCGTAACTCATCATGGTCACGGTGTCACATTTTTCTGTCATAAGCGGAAGCTTCGCTGTCATGGTCTGGATCGGTGTCAGCTGGTACTTACCGCCGTAAGGCATGGTTACGGTACCTGCACCGATGGTGGAGTCAAACATCTCCACAAGACCACGCTGTGAGCAGACATTCAGGTCGCTGAGGGTCCGGATCCAGGTGTCCTTCAGGTCAGCCGGCTCTTCTGCCGTGAAGTAGCTCTTTGCTTCCGGCTGCTCCACTCTTGCCGTTGTCTCCTGATGCGCGCCGTTGGTATTGATAAATGCGCGGGAAAGGTTTACAACCTCCTTGCCTCTCCAGCGAAGGATCATACGAGGCTCCTCGGTAACGGTTGCCACTGCAACTGCTTCCAGGTTCTCTTCTCTTGCATAGCCGATCATGGTGTCCACATCCTTGGGATCCACCACAAGCGCCATACGCTCCTGGGACTCGGAGATGGCAAGCTCCGTGCCGTCCAGGCCGGCGTATTTCTTGGGCACAAGATCCAGATTGATATCCAGACCGTCTGCCAGCTCTCCGATGGCAACGGATACACCGCCGGCACCAAAGTCGTTACATTTCTTGATGAGCTTTGCTACCTCCGGACGACGGAAGAGACGCTGCAGCTTACGCTCGGTGGGAGGATTACCCTTCTGAACCTCAGCGCCGCAGGACTCCAGACTCTCGGAGTTATGTGCCTTGGAGGAACCGGTAGCTCCACCGCAGCCGTCACGTCCGGTACGTCCGCCCATGAGGATGATCACATCCCCGGGATCGGAGGTGAGACGCATTACATTTTCCTTGGGTGCAGCACCGATCACGGCACCGATCTCCATACGCTTTGCCACATAATCAGGATGATAGATCTCGTTTACGATACCGGTTGCAAGACCGATCTGGTTACCATAGGAGGAGTAGCCCTCTGCTGCTGTGGTAACGATCTTCCGCTGGGGCAGCTTGTTCGCCATGGTTTCCTTCAGAGACTTGGTCGGATCAGCCGCGCCGGTAACACGCATGGCCTGATATACATAGGTACGTCCTGACAGCGGATCACGGATGGCGCCGCCCAGACAGGTGGCAGCACCACCGAAGGGCTCGATCTCCGTGGGGTGATTGTGTGTCTCGTTCTTGAAGCTGATGAGCCAGTCCTCCGTCTTTCCGTCGATCTCCACCGGAACAACGATGGTGCAGGCGTTGATCTCGTCGGAAACATCCAGATCCTGCAGCTTACCCTCGGCGCGGAGCCGCTTCATGCCCATCAGAGCGATATCCATAAGGCAGGTGAACTTGTCGCTGCGGCCGGCATTGATCTTAGCCGCATCTGCCTTGTACATTTCAAAGGTTTTCTTAATGGGTTCTGCATAAACCCCGTCATCAAAAGCAACCTCCTTTAACTCGGTTGCAAATGTAGTATGACGGCAGTGATCGGACCAGTAGGTATCCAGCACCCGGATCTCAGTCATGGTAGGATCGCGATGCTCCTCACCGCCGAAGTAATTCTGAATATGGAGGAAGTCCTTAAATGTCATGGCAAGGCCCAGGGAATCATACAGCTCCTTCAGAGCAGCCTCGTCCAATGTCGTGAAGCCGTCAAAGATCTTCACATCCTCCGGCTCGGGGAATTCCATCACCAGTGTCTCCGGCTTGGTCTCGTCCGTGATACGGGAATCCACCGGGTTCACTACATATTTTTCGATCTCCTGCTTTGCCTCATCGGACAGTTCACCGGATACCACATAGGTAACTCCGGAACGAATGATGGGCAGAGAGTTTTCATCCAGCAGGCGGACACACTGCTCGGCAGAATCTGCACGCTGGTCAAACTGGCCCGGAAGATACTCGGTGGAGAATACGAAATCGCCCTCTTCCTTCGGGAACTCCTCTTCATAGACGATATCCACCGGCGGCTCTGAGAATACAGTCACCAGTGCCCCCTGATAAACCTCGTCCGACAGGTTCTCTATGTCGTAGCGTACCAGCTCGCGCACACGGATCCCCTTCAGCCCGAGATAGTCCTTGAACTCCTTCTCCAGCTCATTTGCGCGAACGGCGTAAGCCGGACGCTTCTCAACGT
>CADAXW010000011.1 GCA_902792005.1 uncultured Lachnospiraceae bacterium | reverse complement strand
CAAACAGAAATACTGTTAATGCATTTATCAGAGATCCCGCCATGCCTATTTTTCTGTTCATAATCCGCCTCCTATGTAACATTGGTACATTCTGAATCCTGAGATTTTCCTTGTTTTTCAACCACTTACACTATAATACATGTTCGGATCCATTCACAGTGCAATAAGTAACGAAAAACGATATGACTTAAGTCACTAGTGACAAATGGCGGGGAATCTCCCCCGCCATTTCGATTAGCACCTGTCTACTTCTCTTCAATCAGCTCCTTCAACCCGGCTGTGCTGATCTCCACATTCTTCCCTGCCTCATAGTTCTGGAAATTCTTCGCAAGTGAATCCGGATCATTTTTCATTGCGAGAAAGAACTCCATCTTCTCCTTCTTTTCCCAGCCTTCATCCGAATATACCAGCAGCACATCGGAAAGACTTGGATCATTCTTTCGAGGCGTGAAGGATATTACGATACAGTAACTGTCCGCCGGAAGAGCCAGGGATATCTTCCCATCTTTCGAGGACGGCCAGGTGTCCACCTGTCCCACAAAGCCTGTAACAGCGCCTCCTCTTTCGTCAACCTTCGCACCTTTCGGGATAAATGTGGCAACGATATCGTAGTTTTCATCGTAGTCTCTGAAGTCCATATCCAGGCTGGCTCTTGCACAGCCTTCCGGTATGGCATCCGGGATATCATGACTGGCAATTCCCGTTTCCTCGATGGCCTTGTTCAACGCATCCAGATACTTCTCATATCCTGTCTGCTTAAGACACCAGGGAAGGATCTTCGCCATTTCCGGATAATCCGTTCTCGGGGTTATGGTGAGCGCCACATTTAACCAGAAGTATACCTGATCCTCCACCGGCATTCCCGCCTGGTCGAGCTTGTAGGAGATCAGATTCAGCAGTGAGGAATTGATATGTACACCACCGCGGTCATTAGAATCTGACACTACATTTACCTGAGGTACATAGTATCGGTCACCGATATAGGCGGGTTGTGAAATCTGATTCGGATCAGCCATATTCCGAAGCGGAGTCCCCACATTTTCGCCCATGAGCCAATAACCGTCCTTTGGTTCTTCCAGACCCATTTCCACAAGATTTCCGATGATATCGCTCAGCGCTTCATTGATCGCTCCTGCTTCATTTTCATACAGATTCATCGTCATCAGCTGTTCGGTCACACAGTGGGTATATTCGTGTCCCATAACATCCACGCAGTCACCGTATGGTGTTGCTCCGTCAAACGCGAAGCACTGATAACCATAGTATTTACCCATATAGTAAGCATTGTTTACAGGAGCACCGTTCGCATCCACCGCGTTCACCAGCACAGCGATGGGCGTCTCTTCTCCGTCGGCGCCTGTCCAGCCTACTTCATCGAAATAATCATAGATCCGGATCATATTGCTATAATCCAGAAGATCCAGATTATCGAAGCCATTCGCTCCCTGGGTTACCACCTGCACCTCCTCGGTATTGACAAATGTTGCGTAATCCGAGCAGACGATCTTTCTTTTCGGATCCGCAAGACAGGTTGTCCCATCCTCCTGAACGATCACAGGAATCTTGATCTCCTCTTCTTTTCCGTCGGAGTGCTTCACCTTGACATAGATCTCATTCATGGTTCCCTTCTCAAAATCAAAGGTAGGTTTCGCACCTGCACGAGCCTCTTCGCTTCCCAGTGTTTTAGCCGCTGTGTTGTTGATGTAATTACCGGAAAGAGAGATATAATGCGCCGTGTACATTGTATCGTACAGATTCGAAACCGCACTGGTATAAACAACCCAGGCATAGTAGTAGATCGAGGATCCCTGATCCTCGGGAAGGAGGGTGAGCTCTGTTGCCTCCTTATACACCGTAAGATTCTGTTTGGCATACTGCTCTTCCACGATCTTTACGGCATCTTCCCCACTGATGGCATTCTTATCTTTACTCTTATCCTCAAGCCCCGGGACGATGGTACTGGATATCCCGATCACCTTTCCGTCCTTGTCCACGATCAGCTTTACCGCCGCACCATATACACGCACATCTGAGATAAACTGATTAAACACATAATAGGTAACCCCGGTCTCCGTCGGACGGACAGAATCCAACTGAAGGATGATATCTTCATCACCGCCCAGCTGGTTCATCACACTCATGAGCACATTGTAGGCCGCCTCCTGATCCTTCACAATATCCGAAGGCAGATTCTCCGAAAGAAATGTATTCACAAAGCCCTTTCCTGTGATCGCATCATCACCGATGCTGTGCTCCTCCTTGAAGAGCAGAAGCTTCGCTTCCTCCACAGCATCCGGATCCAGCTGGGAAGACTGAGCTCCTCCTTCAGACGAGGTTGTCCCTTCACTGCTTCCGCACGCAGTGGAAAAAGCCATGATCCCGGCCAGAAGCAGCGCCGCGATGCATGTACGTCCTTTTTTGTATTTCTGTATCATCCTCATAAGTCCTCTCCTTTATCAAATCTTCGTGTCCCCTGCCATGGAATTATAATCCTTATTGACCGCAGCCTCGGCGCCCAAAGCCTTCTGCATAGTATCCCCCTCTTTGAATTTGATCGTTCGTCTATTTTATCACAGAATGCCTTCCCACGCCATACGCCAATCCTGTGCCGATTCCAAGCAGTATAATATATCCGCAAAATGTGACACCCCTATTTCAGTCCCGTATGGTATAATCAATATATATTATTATCCGGAGATTTCGAAGAAAAGTAAGAAAAGTAAGAAAGGAAAGGAAGATCATTATGGCACATAAGAGCATCACCATGGACGCGTCCGGCTTTGTTCTTCTTTCGGACTACGTTCCCCAGATCATTCAGGAGATACGCTATCATTCCACCTACAACTTCATAGGCGATCGTGTAGACGGTTACGAAGAGCCCATCGCTCTCCTGACGAAGGAAGCGGCAAGAGCTCTGAAGGACGTGAGCAATGAAATGTTCGTGAAGGGATACCGTCTGAAGATCTTCGATGCATACCGTCCCGCCAAAGCCGTAAAGCACTTCATCCTCTGGGGGATCGAGGATCAGGATGTTCGTATGAAGGAATACTTCTATCCGGATCTGGTAAAGCAGGAGCTTTTCAACCGCGGATATATTGCCAAGCTGTCCAGCCACAGCCGGGGAAGCGCCGTGGATCTGACTCTGCTGAATATGAAGACCGGAAAGGAGATCGATATGGGAAGTCCCTTCGACCTCTTCAGCGAGAAATCCCATCCGGATTACCGCGGGGTAACCGATGAGCAGTATGAGAATCGGATGTTCCTTCAGTCTGCCATGAAACGAAACGGGTTCCTCCCCCTGGAATGCGAATGGTGGCATTTTACCCTGGAGGACGAACCCTATCCCGATACCTATTTTGAATTTCCTGTGGCCAAAGACTCCTTATAAACGTCTGCCGGAGTAACATGATCCATATGCACCCGTATTTTATTCGGGTGCAAATACCGTATCATAATAATCACTTCTCTGTTCCAGCTGCTTCTTATACTCTTCCTCACCAAGCTCCTCGCACAGGGTTTTGGTTCCGGAGAAGAGATCCGTTCCCAGTCCCAGCCGGTCTCCCTTGATCTCCACACCAATGGCTGACAGGGTAGATGGGAACATATCCAGCGATGAGAACTGACGGTTTTTCGTGTTCACCGCTTCCTTTGCAGGATTGATGAAGCAGTTGTATGTGGTTCTGACATAAGAATCATCGATCTTCACCAGAGATGTCTTCTCATTTCCGAGATGATCACCAACCAATATGATGGTCGTATTTTCATAGAAGGGCTGCTGCTGAACCCATTTTACGAATTCCGCCGTCTGTCTTGAAGTACAGTTAACGGCTGCGAGATAGTCCTGTCCGATGGTTTCATCGCAAAGAGCGCAGCGATGCCCGCACTCAAAGGAGTGGGTATCCATGGTATACATGGTGACAAAGAACGGCCGTTCATCCTTGGATGCCTCCGTGATCTTCTGCTTCGTGATATCAAACAGCTTGCGGTCTTCAATTCCCCACTTCCAGATATAATCCGAGTCCTCAGATGCATAGCCCTCTTCCACCAAATTGATCCGGTCATAGAGCGTACAGTCATCATATCTTCCCACATACTCATCATACATGGAGAACTCACCCTTGGAGCCTTCGATATAGATCTGATTATAGCCGTTGTCGTGCAGGATATCCTCCAGCCTGATCATGGACGGATATTCAACCTCACCACTGGGCGGCAGGATCTGTGTATTCAGTGCGATACCGGAGGTCTGAGCCACCGTCGAGCCCTGGGTATAAGTGATGGCTGGAACGAAGACAGAGGCACCTCCCAGCTGATCCGTATTGGAAAAGCTGACACAGTCCTTCTCCTTCGTAAGCTCATACAGATCGGAGATATAATTCTTATCCTGAGAGCCTCCGACATCCTTCGATGCATAGGAATTCTCATAGGATTCCAGATAGATAAAGATCAGATTCCGCTTCTTCTCCGGGAAAGTAAGCACACTCGCATCCGGTGTTACGTAATGCTCCTCATAAATCGTCGACTTATTCCCCTTCATCTTCAGGTAGTGAAAGAGATTCGTCTGTATCGCAAAAAATGCCGTGCATCCCAGGAACAGAAGCACCGACAGCACAACGTGCAGCGCTCTCTTCTTCCCGGTCATCACCAGCGTATACTCGCCGTCCTCATTGGTATCTGCAACCACGATCTTCTTATGACTGAAGCATTTCACCAGATGGTATCCGATATAGCCTGCGATAATGGCGAACAGAATGGTATACTCCGTCCCGGCGATGATATCCTCTATGGCCAGACCGCCCTTGGCAAAGGTAACGGTAAAGAGGATGGCCTCAAACTCCATATTGCTGTAAACATTGTATAAAAACAGCGCCACAACAAACGCGAAAACGCCGATGGCGATCAGAAGGAGGCAGACAGATACCACAGCCCACTTCCCTTTTCCATCTCTCTTCTCAGAGCTGATCTTCTTCTGTGGGGTATACATGACTGCCAGGTCCGAGAGAACTCCCGAAAATGCGCCGCCTCTCGCATGTACATTTGTTCCCACATATTCACACAGCCGGATCACGATATAACATCCGACGATCCCAAGCCACCAGACCAGGATCCAAAGAGGCAGGAAGCTGCTGTAAAACTCTTCGATATAGAAGAGTTTTTTGTTGGGATCAAAATAGATGGGTGCCAGAAATGCCAGAAGCAAGGGGGCAGCAAACCAGATGAAACAGCGGATGGACCGGAATACAGAGTAGTCCGGCATCTGAATGGTGATATAGTAGAAGGACACCGGGATCATGGGAACCAGGATGATCAGGACCCACTGCAGCAGTGACAGCTGATCCAGTTCCATGGGGCTTCGAAGAACCCCGAGAACGGTAATAAGCACAGCCCCCAGGAGACCCAGGAGACTGTGCTTTACAGTTGGCTTATGAAACCTTTTCAACTCATTTTTTAAAATACTTAACATGTTCTTCTCACTTATTTTTCTTTTGCCTATACCTCCGGAACAAAGCCCTTCAGCTGATCCGTATTCTCAGTGGTGGTATAGGAAAGCGGGATATGATATTCGGTCTCGTAGACCTCTTTCCATACTTCATAATTCTTAAACATCATGAGTTCTGCCTGCTTGCGAAGGGGCAGATCCGGCTCGGGATAGATGGGCGGAAGCACATGAATGGTGTACTCCTGAACATAAAAGCCGTCCTCGCCCATGATGTCCGAATCCTTCATGGTGATGAAGCAGGGAAGCACCGGTGCTCCGCTTCTTGCAGCACACTGGAAGGCGCCCCGCTTAAGCGGCTTCGGCTTGCGGTAATTCCACCACATACTCTGCTCCGGATAAAAGAGTACATAGTCTCCTCCCTCCAGAAGCTCGGAGATCGCCTTGAAGAACTTCTTCATGGTCGCAGAATTCGATGAAAGCGGCAGCGTATTGCAGTGGCGCATCAGGAAGCCGTAGAAGCCCGGGAAGGAAGTGTAGTTTCCTTCTCTGATCACGCGCCAGAAGCTGCGGTTCGGCTGCTCAGCCGCTTCGTATGCCATCTGGATGGCAAAGCTGTCGAAGGCGTTAAAATGGTTGCAGGTGATCACCGCACCGCGATCCAGGTTCTTAAAGTTCTCAACGCCCTTGATTTCCTTGATGATGAATTTATTCTCCTCTATCAGCTCATCGATAAACTTATGAGCCATTTTGAAGGCCACCTTGGTCTTCAGCTTCTCAGCCTTGGTCTTACGGACATACTCGATCTCATCCGGCATCAGCATACGTCCCGGAGGATCCTGCTCCACGTCTTCATCAAAGCGTCCTTCCCGTTCAAACTGATCGATCCTGTGGAGGATCTCCACCCGATCCTTATCACGCTTGTCACGGTTGATCCGATTGAGGAAGTTGTCTTCCCGGTGGGTCTCTTCGATGGCGGTCTGTGTCAGCTTTTCCGATGACGCAGCATCTCTCGCCTTCTCTTCATCACTGTAGGTGCTCTGAATGAGTCGAAGTTCCTCATATACCTCTGTCTCCCTGGCATACTCCCAGAAGATATCACCAAAACGGCAGTCCTCATAATGCCATGGCTTGTTTGTCATGATATAGTGGACCATTTCCGCCTGCTCAACGGGATAGGGCACATTTCCAAAGGCCTCGGTATTCCAGCGCTGATCCAGCCAGTACACATGATCCTTGCAGATCAGGTTCAGATAATCCTCATCCTGAGTGACCACGAAGTTGTAGTAATGCAGATAATCGATAAACTTATCCAGAACAAAATGGATCCGGAACCGATCACAGTTGATCAGCATCAGACCTGCATTAAAGAAGTTGTAGCGGGAAACGCCCACCACCTTCTCCACATAGGTACCGAACTCACGGGACTGTACCATAACCTGCTCGTGGCAGGCACCCAGATACGCATCTCCGATATCCGTCTGATAAAGCTCGCTGACATCTCCGAGGATCACCGTATCGCTGTCCAGATACAACGCCTTGGAATACTGCGGGAACATCTCAGCGATAAAGAGCCGGTAATACGTGGTCTTTGAATAATAATCCCTGAGAGGCAGCTTCTCGGAAATGGACTGCAGGTAATTGGTCACGTCTATAAACCGGATTTCGAAATTGTCGGAGGCAAGTCGATTTACCATATCCTTCATCTCATCCGAGATCTCGGTATGAAGAATGTGAAGTATATAGTGATAATCCTTCGACGCATTCTTGATCAATGAATGCATAGACACGATGGTAAACTTTACAAATGCATCGTCGCAGGCATAGAAGATTGGAATTAATTGTTCTTTCATGATTAATCCTTTGTCTTTGATTCCTATTTGTTTTGCTGGTTGCTGTTTTTTAAGATCTGCTCATACCGGTCGTATATATCATCAAACTGTCTGTATTTGAAAATGCTGTGGACCTTATCGATATGCCACTGCTTGATGTTATCCGTGTGCGGATACGGCAGCCAGAATAATCGTTTCGAAAAATGTCGCACCACGGTGTGACGATGCAGGAACTTCTGATCGTTGAACCGCTGGGGCAGCACTTTCTTTCGGGTGGTGGAGCGGATCAGAGCACTTTGATCGGCAAACACCAGCTTCTTACGTTTGATCCACATCCGTGCCTTCTTGAAAAGTCCGGTACTGCGGGCCTGTTTCATATTGAAGAGAATAACTCCTGCATTGATGTAATTCGGATAGAGCAGGTACTTTCCGTAGTGATCCCGGGCCGCTGCATACTCATAGCCCGTCAGGTCCGTATCCCAGAGCAGCCGGATATCCCGATTGAACATGATGTCCGCATCCAGATATAAGAGCTTATCCGGGATCCCCTTTACCACATCGGCAAATAACCGGATCAGGGTATAGGGTGAACAGTATGCCCCTTCATTGGGACATCCGGAAAAGGCCTTCATGTAATAGCGCGTCACATCATAGACCTTAACCCTGTTCTCAGCATTGAAGGCCTGCACCGCCGCTTCCAGCGACCGGACATGCTCCTCCGAGATACAGACATACTTCTCATCCAGATGAGATACGTCCATGGTGAAGATATGAAAGCAAAAGGGTTCCTTGGTGTCGGTGCGCATCAGGATCGACAGCGCCGAGGTCAGAACACCGTCAAACACTCCATCATTTCCGCAATATAAAACATCAATCATTCGTTTCTGTTCCCCCATCCGTCTTCCGTATGTACTTGATCTGCTCATGATCCGAATTCTTTGCACGTCTGCACATCGCCTGATATACCTTGTCCCGGAGTTCCTTCCTCCTTGCCTTCAGCGGCTGATCCATATCCGGATAAAAGGGTCCGTCCACATAGGTGATGATCCGCGGATGTTTGAAAAATCTTCGCTTATGATACGTGTTGGTAAAGCAATACACCGGAGTTCCCGACTTTGCCGGGTAGGCAAAGGAGGTGTCCGGAAAATTCCGTATCTTCGTATAATAGGGCCAAATATGCGCTTCCGGATAAATGACCACGCAGTGTCCCTGGGATATGCGCGTATCGATGGCCTCAAGGAAATTCTTATATCCCTTCATCCCCTCCGGGATCGGTAAGGCTCCCAGAGAAGGTGTGATCTTTCCCAGAACAGGCATGGAGACATTGTTGGCATGTACTACCACGTAGTTTGTCTTCGGCAGGTTGATCATGTTCGGGATAAAGGGATCGGCGATATCCTGTGTATGATTTCCATACATAAAATATCCGTCCTTCCTGTGTTTTTCGAACTTTCCTCTTCCCTTGATCTTATGGCCGAACACAAGTCTCACATACGCCATGGCTATGGGCGTCGCTACGATCCTGTACCAGAAAAAATGGGTGAAGCGCTTGAACTTCGAGTCGTAAATATAGACGTAGTTCTCGTCAATGGTACGCGGAGTGATCTCTGCGGTGGAGAATTCATCATTCATCTCATCGCTATAGTAGATAACCTTTCGCTTGTCCATGCTCCCTCCCCGTGCTACATTTTCGAGCTTTAGATCGCCCATATTTTGTGACCACCGTACCGATTATAGCACATAATTGGATAAAATCCTAAAGAAATGTTAAGAATTGTTAATTTTTTTCCGAGGATAATTCAACCGAAAAAGGGACGGCCTTCCATACAGGCCATCCCCTTCTCATGAAAAAACTATAACCACTACTACATCCCGTCTTATGGGATCAACAGTCCGTCCGTGCCGAAATGATACTTCTTTCCTTTGATCTTTTTCCAGCCGATGGTCAGTGCCCCGGTGGTCTCATCCAGGTAACACAGGCCTCCTCCCGTCTTCTTCCAGCCGGTCCGGAGGGAGCCATCTGCGCTGAGGAAATACTTCACGCCCTTGCTGGTGACCCAGCCGGTCTGCATCAGACCATCCGGGCTGAACAGATACCATTTCTTTTTGATCTTCTTCCACCCGTGGGACAGAGCTCCGGTCCTGTCATCCAGATAACACCAGCCATCTCCCATCTTCTTCCAGCCGGTCCGGAGACTTCCGTCCGAACCGAGGAAGTATTTCACGCCCTTGCTGGTCACCCAGCCGGTCTGCATGATTCCAGCCGAGTTAAAGAAATACCACTTCTTATTGATCTTCTTCCAGCCAACGACAGCTTTCAGGTTCTTGTTATAATACTTTTTGTTTCCGCTTGCCGTGGTAACCCAGCTATTGGGCTGCACCGTGGTCTCATCCGGCATGGGAACGATATACATGTAGGAAACATCCACAGGCAGTACCGGAGAAAGCGTGATATCCGGCGTCCATACTCCCAGATGACGTCCCTCACCGACAGCATGGTACATTTGATGGACTCCCTTCTTGGACTTGCCGGCATAGAACCCTACATGGCAGTCCGTGTTGCCTGTCGGCCAGAAGTACACCATATCACCGGGCTTTACCTTTCCAGCCGCCTCTGCCTGATCCAGCTTCTTTTGGATCGCATCCGCTGTCTGTACCACACCCAGATAATAAAGATTTGTCTTGGGGATATATTTCTTCGAGTCCCGGTCAGGATAGATCACACCGTTGAAGTAGGAATACCAGCCGCTGCTGTCAGCAAAGGACTTCTGGTTTGAATAGCGCCTTCCCTGCTTCAGCGGCAGGTACATGGACTCCATCTTCGAAAGCGCCCCTTTCTCTGTTCCACCATTGGCATAGTAAAGCACGGACATAACAAAGCCGGAACAGTTATATCCATAGCCGGCCTTAGCATTTCCGGCATACTGTTTATCTGCATAATTCACACACCGGCCTGCATCCCAGAATGCACCCGCATATTTTGCATCCTTGTAGCGCCGGCCCTTGCTCCAGTTTTCCTTAATGACCTTCAGGATACTCTTCCGGGTCACCAGCTCCATCCCCAGATTCTCTGTCAGAAGATGGCCGTCTTTAATATCCTTCGTGATCTCCAGGTCCCAGTCCACGGTAAAGTTCTCCGATGCCGAGGAAAGCCCTTCCCCACTTCTCTGCTGAGACGCATTTTTGATCCGGAACACCTGGCTGTTGGAGGTATTGTCCATTCCCAGTGCCGCAAATGCTGCCATGCGGGCTGCCGCCTCCGATGTGGACTCAGCATTCACATAGAAATCCACGGTAGGCCCATAGTTGGAGCCGATCTGGAGACCTCCGTCCGCGTCACAGGATCCAACCACCAGAGCCTTCCCGACACAGCCCGGAAGAAACTTCTTTGCGTTCATGCTCTGATTCCCTGCAGAACATACCACATTGATTCCGGCCTTGTCCGCATCCGATATCGCTTTCTCAACGGATGCATTGCACGCAGTGTTTTTTGCAGATGCCGAAAGGCTGATCACATCCACCTTCTTCCGGATGGCATACCGGATGGCCTTTTCGATATCCTCTGCCTTACCCTCTCCGTTTTTATCCAGTGCCTTGATGGAAAGCACATTCACATCCGGTGCTTCCTCCCGGATATAGCCATACATTTTCGTACCGTGGCCGTTATCATCTCCCGTCTTCTTCCCGATGACGGAAACAGCTGTGAGTCCTTCCGACCCTCCGTTCACTCCGGTATCGATCAGCGCGATAGTCGCAGACTCTCGGAGATCGGGCCCCATGGCAGAAGTTCCCGCCTCCACCGGACAACCCGGAAGAGATACAAAGATCATCATTACCGCTAACAGTACAGACCAAATACATTTTCTTTTCTTCATGCCTTCCCCATCCGATATCATTCATCCAGCCGCTTTGCAAATCTGAACTGTTCCTTCTCCAGCCGGTATCCCTCCTGCTTATAGAACTCATGCGCACCCTTTCGTCTCGTTCCGGTGTTCAGGCGCATCAGCGTTATATCGTGCTCCTGAGCCCAGGCCTCTGCCCGCGTGAGAAGCGCTTTGCCAATCCCCTGTCTCCGATATCTGTCACTGACGGCGATCCCGAGAATATTCGCCATGGTCTCAAAATAAAGGGTGTTGTATCTTTCCACATGAACGAAACCGATCACAGTTTCATCAATGACTGCG
Source organism: uncultured Lachnospiraceae bacterium (assembly GCA_902792005.1). Lineage (GTDB taxonomy): Bacteria > Bacillota > Clostridia > Lachnospirales > Lachnospiraceae > Eubacterium_Q. The sequence goes on along the minus strand of CADAXW010000011.1, from coordinate 23,026 downwards.
ACAAAAACCGCTTCTCTTGCAGTGTCCAGCTGCGCGATCCGGTTCTCCACCAGGATCCTGTCACAGTGGTAACCCAGTCCTTCCCGGCATAAAAAACTGATATCCTCAGCATCGCCGCCGGCGACTGGTCTTATCTCCGGAAATGTACTTTCATATTCCATATTCGTCTCCCCCATGTAACAAAAAACAACTACAACCATACATGTTCATTATAGCATGATTCTGTCCGAATCGGATATGGGATAATGCTACGAAAAACAAAAAAACAGGAACAAAAAAGAGCCTGCTTTCACAGCAGACTCTCGCATTCTTCCTTTATCATCACAGGCCGTTCCAGACTCCGGATGGATCTTACCCGTAATATGCTGATGGCGATCACCGACAGTGCAACGCCCGATACAAAGATCGTCAGTGCGGCCCCCCGGCCGACGCCGCCTCCCGTGGCAAATCCTACGGTGTCAGCGATCACGCCGGAAAGTGCGTAAGACACCACATATCCCAGTTGAGAGATAAAACCGATGAGCCCCCAGGCTCTTCCCTGCAGTTCCTCCGGGATATTCGTGCGGGCCAGGTAATCCAGGCTGTTGTTGGCAACCGGAAGCGCCGCAAAGAATACAAAGCCAAAGAAACAGATCAGTGCCGTATTCTGAAAGACTCCGAAGAATGCCATTCCCAGGCCGGAGATACAAAGCCCAATGCTGAGCATTTTCACATAATTCTTACGGATACCGCGAATGCCAAGAACCACGCCGGTAACCAGCATGCCGGAAGCCGCAGAGGTTTCCACGATCCCCAGTGTCTTCGAGTCAGCAAAGGAAAGAACGAAGGGTTCTCCCAGGACCTGGAACACGCCCATAAACATCGTAATGGCCGACGAGATCAGGATCAGCGGCAGCAGGCCCTTTCTCTTAGCGACTGCATCCCAGCCTTCCTTCATACTCTTAAAGAACGGTTCCTTCTTTGCCACAGGCTTTGCCTTGATGCTCTTTCTTACCACTGCCGCGGAAAGGATCGTCAGGAAAAAGGTCATGATATCAATGATCAGGATCACTTTGATATCCGTAACCGCAAGAAGGAAGCCTGCCAGGATCGGCGAGAAAAGATACCGGGCACTCCCCGCCATGGATACAAGCCCATTCGCTCTGGAATACTCCTCCTCCGTAAGAAGGTCCGTAATGGTTGCCGTAAATGCGGGTTCCAGCAGTGCCGAGAACACGGAGCTGATGATGACACCCAGATAGATCTGCCAGAGCTCAGCCTCTCCGCTCAGCATGCAAAGCAGGATGAACAGCACCCCCAAACCGGAGCATCCGTCTCCGATGATCATAAGAAGTCGCCTGTCATACCGATCCGCCAGCACGCCTGCCGGTATCTTTAAGAGAAGACCGGGAAGAAACGCCAGCAGGGTCATCAGTGCCATGCCGGACGCATTTCCGGTCTTCTGAAATATATAGATTCCCAGCCCGAAGCTGGTCAGTCCTCCGCCAATGCAGGATACCAGTTCTCCTGCCCAGAGGAGCATGAACTTTTTATAATTACTCTTCATTTCCTCACATCTCCTTCCCCTGTAAGATCAGGTTTCGCTTTCAGTATAGTGAGAAAATCTTAAAGAAAAATTAAATCTCGATCTGGCACATTTGCATGAGTTCTTTTTTATCTGTTTTTGTCAATATTGTCATACTTTCTGCAAAGATCCTTTACTTCGCAGCTGATCCGGCGGCTGTTCTCATACCAGGGAGCTGACTCTGCAGCAGGTGCCGGTGCTCCGGCAGTTGCAGGCTGTCTTTTTGCATAAGTCTTTCTGGGCGCCGGTTTTCTTGCATACTTGATCCCTCTGGACCGGAAGCTGTAGGTTACACCGTTCAGAAGAGATACCACAAGAACGATCATGGTAAGAACATTGAATGTCAGCAGCAGGATAATGAATAACAGAACCGGCATATGAAGCTTCTCGATTCCGTCCTTCTTTGCCACCAGATCCGTTTCCACGCTCTTTCGGAATGCAGCCTTGATCACGTTCCAAAGCCAGCCTCCGAAGGAACGGCTCTGCTCACAGTATTCTGCAGCAGCCTCTGTTCTGTCATATCCCTGATTTACTCTCGCGTTGTCAAAGCGTTCTGCACGCTTCCTTCTCTCGATGTATTCCAGCGCATCCACCAGGCTGCCGTTGCAAGCCCGGAGCGCATATCTCGCTTCCTCAAAACTTACATTTGTACGATCCCTTAACAGTTCAGCCTTTTCGAATTCACTCATCTTTTTTTCCTCCTGCCCGTCGGGCGTCTCGATCCTTCGTTATTTTCTGTGCAGGTGTGTTCCCTACGACAGCTATACTAACAAAGCAAGATGAATGAATCTTTTGGCAAAGATTAAGATTTGATTAATTTACTTTCCTTTGGGATCTCCTTCATTTCCCCCTACGAGGCCGGAATATGCAGCGCCCTCATCCAGATCGAAGATCTCCGCAACCCCCGCCTTAAGCTCAGCCTGTGTCATCCTGCCGCGCGGATAACATTTGTTGTTCTTCTTATCGCAGGTCAGTACCCGCCACTGGATCGCCCAGGTGAAGGGGCACCATGCATAAAAATCGATTTCATAGTAGTCTTTAAACCAGTCGGTCCTGCCGTAGTCCAAGGCCGTTCCGAAGCCCATGACATCCGCATATCTATGTGCCATAAGCGCAAAATCCTGTCTTGTGATCAGCTCATCCGGGCAGAACTTATCTGAACTGATATTGGGATAACCGAAACAGATCTTCTTATCCTCTCCCCACTTCACAGCCTTCGCATAGGCTGCCGAGGAGGATACATCCGAAAACCTGGATTTACCCTTTACCGCCGGACTTCCTGCTGCTTTATACAGCGCCTGAATCGCCTGGGCTCTGGTGACAAATTTCTCCGAGTTCTTATGTCCATCCTTCGTATTGATCACACTGTCCTTCACATCATTCTTCCCCTTATAGGTACTGATGATGGTGGTCTTGTCATCAAAGCATACGCAGTGCCGCAGCTCATCAAAGGGATCACTGCTTCCGCCATAATCGATCGTCCTGGAGTAGACATTTCCGAGATTCTCGGTTTCATGTACATACTTGCCTTTTTTATATGCCTTGCAGAGTCGGCTGTTCTTGCTGATGTCGATCTTATTAATTTTGCTGAGGCCAAATGCCAGAAGGTAATACAGCCTCGGATTCTTGGAGACATCCAGAGACTTCAGATTCACATTGCACTCCACTGCCAGATAAGCCAGCTTGGGGTTCTTGGAAAGATTCAGTGTTTTCAGTCCTTTATTATATCCACAGACCAGCTCAACAAGCTCCGGATTATGGGTCACATCGATCTTTGTCAGTGAGGTCCATGCACAGTTGTAGTACTGAAGTCCCGGCAGATTGCTGACATCCACATTTCCGAGCTTCGGATTATGCCAGATATCCAGCCGCTTCAGGTTCGGGTTGTTGGATACATCGATGGTTTTCAGATTGTTATAGAATGCAGCCAGCTCGCAAAGCAGCGGATTCTTCGAAACATCCAGCTTGGTCAGGCCGCATTTACTGCAGAACAGATTCTCCAGTTTTTTGTTCTTCGAGAGATCCAGGGTTTTCAGATTCGGATTGGAATTGCACTCCAGATAAGCCAGCTTCGGATTCTTCCGGATATTCAGGGATTTCAGCTTACAGTTGAAGCAGTATACCCATTCCAGCTCCGGACAGTCCGAAAAATCAAGGGATGTGAAGTCATTAAAGGAGCACCAGATTCCCTTCAGCCCGGGATTTCCCGAAAGATCCAGCTCGGAGATATGATTTCCCTTGCACCAGAGTCCCTTCAGATACGGGAAGTACTCGATCCCCTTCACGGAATAAATGTTCTTGTTCTCGCAGTGAACATTCCAGATCAGCATGATCTCACTTGCACTGAGAGACCCGTTCTTATTCTCATCAAATGCCTTTTTTACATAGGCCCTGAAGTTATCATCCGGGAAATGTGCCTTGTCGATCTTAATCGGCGGCTTGCGGTCAACCAATGCCCCGTCCTTCCCGAAGTAATATTTCTTTCCTTTGATCTTGATAATGCCGGTCTGCATTACTCCTGCTGCAGAGAAATAATACTTCTTCCCGGAGATCTTCTTCCATCCGGTCTGCATGGCACCGGAGACTCCAAAATGGTACCACTTCCCGGAGATCTTCTTCCACCCGGTCTGCATATAGCCATCTTTGCCGAAATAATACCGCTTCCCACCAGACTGCAGCCACTGGTTCTTAGCGTAGGATCCGTCGGAATAGCTGTACCACCATCCCTTGGAATCATGCTTCCACGTTCCGCTTGCAGCGTACGCAGTGTCGGGTACATTTATGGCAATACCCGAAATCAGAAATGCTGCCACCAGAATCCAACATATCAGTTTTTTCTTCATACCTTCCCCTCTCATTCTATTTCATTTTAGTTTATACATTTCCGGCCTGCGGTCACGGAAGAGCCCCCAGGCCAGCCGCGCCTCCCGAATGCTTTCAAAATCGTATTCCGCTGTGAGCACCGCATCCCCGGTACGGTCCGCCGATTGCAGGATGGCTCCGGTCTCATCTGTCAGAAAGCTGCTTCCGTAGAAGGAAAGGCTGCTCTCCTGCCCTCCGTTTTCCTTACAGGGCTGAACTGATTCCAGTCCATACCGGTTCGCCGCTGCCACAGGAACGATATTCGCTGCCGCATGTCCCTGCATTGTCCTCTGCCAGTGTCCGACGCTGTCTACCTCCAGCACCGGTTCGCTTCCGATGGCCGTCGGATAGAGAATGATGTCTGCACCAAGCAGGGCCAGACTCCGGGCCGTTTCGGGAAACCACTGGTCCCAGCAGATGCCCACGCCCACCTGTCCGACGGTGGTATCAAACACCAGAAATCCTGTATCTCCCGGCGTGAAGTAGAACTTTTCCTGATAATAATGATCATCCGGAATGTGTGTTTTCCGATAAACCCCGAGAAGGGTTCCGCAGTCCAGCATCGCTACGGAATTATAGAGGACCAGGCCGTCCTTCTCATAGAAGCTGACGGGGATCACAAGTCCCAGTTCCGCGCTTACCTCTGTAAAATGTTGCACCGCCGCATTTTCGTTCACCGGACGGGCATAGTCATAGTATTCATATCTGCGTTCCTGACAGAAGTACGGACGCTCAAACAACTCCGGAAGGAGGATCAGCTTTGCCCCCTCCGCTGCTGCCTGCCGTACCAGGCGGTCTGCGTGGGCGATGTTCTCTTCCACGCTGTACGTCATATTCATCTGGATCGCTGCAACCTTGATCATCGACATGGTAAAACCCTTTCCTTTCTCCGGCTCATTCCGGCTTCACCTCCGGAATCTGCTGCGTCAGGCAGTGTATGTTTCCGCCCCCAAGGATAAACGGCCGCGCCGGGATCGGTATCACATCCCGCTCCGGGCAAAGCTCCCCGAGAAGCTTCGCTGCAAGCCGGTCGCTCTCCTCATTTTCTCCGCCAAAGCCGGGGATGAGGATCGATCGGTTCGTAAAATAGAAATTCACATAGCTCGCCGCCAGACGCTCTCCCGGTTCCCTGATATCCTCCCCCGGTTCAAAGTCATACTCCGAAACCTCTTCCTCGGTATAGCAGACCGGAACCCGCGGGATGGGAAGCTTATGGATCCTCAGTTTTCTTCCTTTTGCATCTGTAACGCCGGACAGATACTCATAATCCATGACCGAAAGCGGATACTGGGGATCCGTCTCATCCTCCGTCCAGGCCAGCACCACTTCTCCCGGTCTGAGAAATGTAGCGACATTATCTACATGCTCATTGGTCTCGTCATTATAGATTCCTCTGGGCAGCCAGAGGATCTTTTCCACACCCAGAACCTGCTTCAGTTTCTCCTCAATCTCTTCCTTCGAGAGGTCCGGGTTTCTTCCCTTGCTGAGAAGGCAGGCTTCCGTCACCAGCAGGGTGCCCTCTCCATCCGTATGAATGCTCCCGCCCTCAAGAACAAAGGGAGCCGCATCTCTGACAGCATCACCCAGCAGACCGGCGACACATTTCGCCACTAATTCATCCTTTTCCCAGCTGGCATAAAGCCCGTCATAGGTACCGCCCCAGGCGTTAAAGCTCCAGTTTACCGCCAGCCGTTCTTTCCTGTCCTCCGAAACCAGCCAGGTAGGTCCGGTATCTCTTGCCCAGGAATCGTCCGTTTCCAGGATATGAACATGCAGCGTATGACCGGTAAGACCGGTTTCCGCAGACCCTTCAGCAAGCAGCTGCTTTTCGGAAATCTCAAAATAATCCGCCACTCTTTCCGCAGCCTTTTTGCTTACCAGAAGATGCACATCCTCTGATAACAAAATGGCACGGATCATTTCCGCGAAGGAAACCTCCGCCTTCCGGGGATCCCTGCCCCAGCTGCCCGGTCGCTCCGGCCAGATCAGCAGTGTTGCCTCATGGCGCTCAAACTCTGCAGGGAAATGAAATCTGAGTTGTGTCGGACTCTTTGATCGTCCCCCGATTTGATCTATCGTCTGTTTCATCGCACCATCCTCCGTCAGGACAGGCGTCCCTTAAAGTCCTGATAACCGAACCGCTTCACCAGTTCGTATTCCTCTCCCTGCTTCAGCACGATATCCGGCAAAGCCATGCCGTTAAACGTATTATTCTTCACCATACTGTAGATGGCCATATCCCCAAAGGTCAGGATGTCTCCCACCTTCGGCACCGCAGGCATTCCATAGATACCGATGATATCCCCTGCAAGACAGGTCCGTGCAGCAAGGCGGACGGGAACGAGTCCTTTCTCCGGCCCTCCATCTTCGGCAACGTCAGCCCAGGGCACTGCTCCGAACAGCGGTGGTGTATAGGGCATTTCCAGAACATCCGGCATATGGCAGGCCGCGGACGCATCCAGGATCAGCGTGGGCATATCCTCCGTTTCCACGATGTCCAGCACCGAAGCGATCAGTGTCCCCGCATTCAGTGCGACGGCCTCTCCTGGTTCCAGATAGATATCTTCAAATCCGTACCTTTCCCGAACCTCTCTGAGGAAACCATTCAGCCGCTCTACATCATATCCCTCTGCGGTGATATGGTGTCCACCTCCCAGATTGATCCAGCTGATCTCCGACAGGTATGATCCGAAGTTCTCCTCCACACTTCGGAAGGTATCGATCAGGGGCTGCTCCTTCTGCTCGCAGAGCGTATGAAAATGTAGTCCGGTCACGCCCTCCGGCAAATGCGCCGGCAGCTGTGATCTCCGGATCCCCAGCCTGGAACCCGGCGAACATGGATCGTAGATCTCATGCCCCTCCTGCGTGGAAAACTCCGGATTGATCCGAAGAGCGATCTTCAGTTTTCCCGCCTTCTGATACGGTTCCCAGATGGGGCGATGCAGCTCCAGCTGTGCTATGGAATTAAAATAGATATGAGTGCAGATCCTGCAAAGCTCCTGCATTTCCTCCGGTTTATAAGCCGGCTCAAAGACGTGGTTCTCCGGTCTCGTCGGATTCACTTCGGTCTCCGGTTTTCCTTCACTCCCCGCATTTACATGAAACTCCTCATGGGCCAGCTTCGCTTCGTAGATCCCGGAGGCTGTGGTCCCGGAGAGATACTCCGCGATCAGGGGATAGATCCGGAACATGGAGAATGCCTTCTCTGCCAGAAGTATCTTACAGCCGCTGCTGTCCTGCACGCCTTTCAGGATCTCCAGATTTTCTCGGATCTTCTCCTCATCCACGATATAGGATGGTGTTTTCAGGTCAGTGTATTTCATGTATTCTCTCCGACGTATCAGTCCACCAGCACCGGATTCTCATCCACAACCCACGGCAGGCCGTACTGGTTCAGCATATCCATGTACGGATCCGGATCAAACTCATCTGTAGTGAATACACCCGGCTTCTTCCAGATCCCCTTCAGCACCAGAGCCGTTCCGATCATGGCCGGAACTCCTGTGGTATAGCTGATGGCCTGGCTTCCCAGCTCCTTGTAGCATTCCTGGTGATCACATACATTGTAGATATAGATCTTCCGTTCTTTTCCGTCCTTCCGGCCGGTAAAGATACAGCCGATATTTGTCTTTCCTACAGTTCTCGGTCCCAGACTTGCCGGATCCGGAAGCAGCGCCTTAAGGAACTGGATGGGAACGATCTCACGTCCCTCAAACTGAACGGGACTGGTGGAAAGCATGCCTACATTTTCGAGGCACTTCATATGCGTAAGATAGCTCTGGCCAAAGGTCATGAAGAACCGGATGCGCTTCACGCCCGGGAAGTTGCGGCCCAAAGCCTCGATCTCCTCATGATGCAGGAGATACATATCCTTCTCTCCCACCTCCGGAAAATTGTAAACCCGCTTGATCTCCATAGGCTTCGTTTCCACCCATCTTCCGTCCTCCCAGTAGCTCCCGTTGGCGGAAACCTCCCGGAGATTGATCTCGGGATTGAAATTCGTAGCAAAGGGATATCCATGATCGCCGCCGTTGCAGTCCAGGATATCGATGGTGTCGATCTCGTCGAAATAATGCTTTGCAGCATACGCGGTAAAGACAGATGTAACACCGGGATCAAAACCGGTTCCCAGAAGGGCGGTAAGTCCTGCCTCCCGGAACTGCTCCATATAATCCCACTGCCAGCTGTAATCAAAGTACGCGCTGAAGCCCTTCTCCATCACACGCTTCTCGTAAAGGGTGCGCCATACCGGATCATCCGTATCCTCCGGCTCGTAGTTGGCTGTATCGATATAATCCACATGGCATTCCAGACATGCGTCCATGATGGTCAGATCCTGATACGGAAGTGCCACATTCAGAACCGCATCCGGTTTATAGCTGCTGATCAGCTTCACCAGATCCTCCACACTGTCCGCATTCACCGTTGCCGTGGAAAGCTTCACCGGTGTTCCTGCCTTCTCCAGCTTCTCCTTTAAGGCGATACATTTTGATTCTGTCCGGCTGGCGATCATCAACTCCGTAAATGTCTCGCTGTTCTGACAGCATTTCTGAATGGCAACCTGTGCCACGCCGCCGCAACCGATCACAAGTAATCTGCTCATCTTTTTCTCCTCCTCTTTTACTCTTCCTCCGTCAGGATATCCTCCACATATTTCGGCAGCATGAAGGCGCCTCTGTGGAGATGTGTGGTATAGTACCAGGTTTCGATCCCGCGTTTCTCCCACCGCTCCGGATCAAAGTCCTTCAGGGGATGGTACTTCTTCGACGCAAATCCGAAGAGCCAGTAGCCTGCAGGACAGGTGGGGATATGCGCCTGATACACTCGATTGATGGGGAAGGACCGAAAGGCCTTCCGGTGCATGGCACGGCAGTTGTCCTCATCCTCATCAAAGAATGGACTTCCGTGCTGATATACCATGATCCCGTCATCATGAAGCGCCTTGTTACAGTTCCCGTAGAACTCCTTGGTAAAAAGACCCGCCTCATGTCCCAGGGGATCCGTGGCATCGTTGATGATCAGATCATATTTATCCTTGCATCTCCGGAGGAACCGAAGTCCGTCCTCATAGTAAATGCGCACTCGCACATCCTCGAGTCCGATGGCATTGTCCGGAAAATATTTCCTGCAGACATCCACGAACATCTTGTCCGGCTCGGCGATATCGATGACCTCGATCTCCTTATAATGGGACAGCTCTCTGGCCACGCCGCCGTCACCGCCTCCGATCACCAGTACCCGTTTCACATCCGGGTGAACGGCCATGGGAACGTGAACGATCATCTCATCATAAGTAAACTCCTCCTGCTCCGAGAAGATCACATTTCCGTTGGAGGTAAGGAACTTCCCGAATTCCGGCGAGTCAAAAACATCGATCCTGCGGAATTCACTTTCTCCGCTGTACAGATGCTGATTCACGCGGATGGACATCTTCACATTGTTGGTATGCATTTCCTCGAACCAGCATTCCATGCTCTTTTTTGCCATATCTGTTTCCTCTGTTTTCTATGTTTTTACTCTACTTCAGCACGCAAAGCTCCGAGATATCTTCACTTTCGGGTCCCTGCATGGAGCAGCCCTTTTCCTTTGCGATATTGATATAACTCAGGATGTCTTCGGTGATCATCTCGCCCGGTGCCAGGATGGGGATTCCCGGGGGATAGCACATTACCGACTCCGCGCAGATCCGTCCTACCGTTTCCTCCAGAGGGAGCTTCACCTTCTCTGCATAAAAGGCTTCCTGCGGAGTAGCCTTCACAATGGGCGTCACATACTCTGCCGAGAAGAAGTCCCCTTCCGGCTTGGAGTACAGACGGGCGATATCATCCAGCGCTCCCGCCAGCCGCTCGATATCCTGCAGCCGGTCACCGATGGAGATATAGGCCAGCACATTTGACAGGTCACCGAATTCCATCTGGATATCATACTCTTCCCGAAGAAGATCATAGACCTCGATGCCGGTAAGACCGATGCCTCTTGTATTTACCACCAGCTTGGTAGCATCGAAATCATAAACACTGCCGCCGTTGATCATTTCCTCGCCATAGGCATAGTAGCCGTCGATCCAGTTGATCTCCTCCCGGGCATAGGCTGCCATCTCACTGACCTTGGCAAAGCTTTCTTTGCCATGCAGCGCGAGATTCCTCCGGCTGATGTCCAGGCTTCCCAGCAGCAGGTACGATGCACTGGTGGTCTGAGTCAGATTGATGATGTTGCTGACATAGCCTTCATTCACGCCCTCTCCTGCGAGAAGCATGGAGCTTTGGGTGAGAGAGCCTCCGGACTTATGCATGCTGATGGCACTCATGTCCGCTCCCGCCGCCATACCGTTCAGCGGCAGTCCTTCTCCGAAATAAAGGTGTGTTCCATGGGCCTCATCCACCAGGGCCAGCATTCCGTTTTTATGTGCCAGATCAACAATGGCCTTCAGATTGGAGCAGATCCCGTAATAAGAAGGATTGTTGATCAGGATCGCCTTCGCGTCCGGATTCTCCGCCACAGCCTTTTCCACATCTGCAAGCTCCATACCAAGGGGGATTCCCAGCTTGGTATCCACCCGCGGATCGATATATACCGGAACCGCTCCACAGAGAACAAGAGCGTTGATGGCACTCTTATGTACATTTCTGGGCATGATGATCTTGTCTCCATGCTTGCAGGCGGTAAGGACCATGCCCTGAACCGCACTGGTGGTACCTCCCACCATAAAGAAGGCATGGGCTGCACCAAATGCATCCGCAGCCAGAGCCTCTGCTTCCTTGATCACCGAAACCGGATGACACAGGTTATCCAGAGGCTTCATGGAGTTAACATCGATTTCCACACAACTGGAGCCGAGGAAATCCACCAGCTGCGGATTCCCCCGTCCTCTCTTATGACCCGGGACATCAAAGGGTACCACCCTCTGTCTCCGGAATCTTTGCAGCGCGTCATATAACGGCGCTTCCTTCTGCATATTTATATTCATTCATTATCCCTCAACTGATTGATACTGATTGCCTGGGTGATCCAGGCGGAGCGCAAGTCTCCCACATGATACTATAGTATTCCAAATCGGATATTATATCAATCTTTATTATCTATCTTAATTATCTATCTTGATTATCTATCTTGATCATCTATCAATCAAAGTCATTCTCGTTCTTTCGCAAACAAAACGATCACAGCTTCGTGGTCCACTCCGAGCAGTCCCAGACCGTAGCGCCCAGTCCCTCGTAGAACTCCGGCTCATGGCATACCATAAGGATGCTTCCCTTATATTCCTTCAGTGCCCTCTGCAGCTCCTCCTTGGCATCCACATCCAAGTGGTTCGTGGGCTCGTCCAGGACCAGAAGATTCGATTCCCGGTTCATTAGCTTACAAAGTCTGACCTTTGCCTGCTCTCCGCCGGAAAGCACCTTGCACTTGCTCTCGATATGCTTTGTTGTGAGACCACATTTTGCAAGCGCCGAGCGTACCTCGTACTGGGTAAAGCCCGGGAACTCGTTCCATATCTCCTGAAGACACGTTGTATTGATATCCGGAGACATTTCCTGTTCGAAGTATCCGATCTCCAGATAGTCTCCCTGATTCACCTTGCCCGAGATTGCCTTGATCTCTCCCAGCAGACTGCGGAGCAAGGTAGTCTTTCCGATGCCGTTTGCCCCTGTGAGGACGATCCTGTCTCCCCGCTCCATCCGGAAGTTCAGGGGCCTGGACAGCGGCTCCTCGTAGCCGATCACCAGATCATGGGTCTCGAAAAGCATCTTCCCCGAGGTCCGGGCTTCCTTGAAGTGGAACTCCGGCTTCGGCTTGTCATATACCTTTTCAATGATCTCCATATTGTCCAGCTTCTTCTGACGGGACATGGCCATATTCCGGGTAGCGACGCGGGCCTTGTTCCGGGCCACGAAATCCTTTAGCTCAGCGATCTCCTGCTGCTGACGATTGTAGGCCGCCTCCGCCTGAGCCTTCTTCACCGCATAAACCTCCTGGAACTTATCATAGTCTCCCACATAACGCTCCAGCTTATGGGTATTTCCGTCCATATGATAAATGATGTTCACCACGGAATTGAGAAACGGGATATCATGGGAGATCAGGATAAATGCATTTTCATACTCCTGCAGATACCGGGTGAGCCAGGTGATATGCTCCACATCCAGATAGTTGGTGGGCTCGTCCAAAAGCAGGATATCCGGCTTCTCCAGAAGCAGCTTCCCCAGCAGGATCTTGGTCCTCTGTCCGCCGGAAAGCTCAGTCACATCCCGTTCCAGTCCCAGTTCCAGAAGTCCCAGTGCCCGTGCAACCTCTTCCACCTTTGCATCGATCATATAGAAATCATGGTTGGTGAGCAGTTCCTGAATGGTTCCCATTTCCTCCATCAGGTTATTCAGGGTCTCCTCGTCTGCCTCACCCATTTTTTCGCAGATCTCATTCATCCGCTGTTCCATTTCGAACAAGGGGGCATAGGCACTGGCCAGCACATCACGGATGGTCATCCCCTTCTCCAGCACCGCATGCTGGTCCAGATAACCGGCCTTAACGCCCTTTGACCACTCGATCTTTCCCTCATCCGGCATCAGGGTGCCGGTGATGATATTCATAAATGTGGACTTTCCCTCACCGTTGGCGCCCACCAGTCCGATATGCTCCCCCTTCAGCAGTCGGAAGGATACATCATCAAAAATGGCCCGGTCGCCAAAACCGTGGGTCAGATGCTCTACATTTAATATACTCATTTCGGTAACTCCTTTTTTCTTTCATCAGAGTATTCATTATAGCAGAAAAAATGAGCTGCCGTGACATTAAATTCACGACAGCCCAAATCTCATCTGCTTCATCGATATCATCGATATCACCGATATCATTAATGCCGGAAAACCCGTCTATCCACGCAGATATTTATCGATCTCTCCGGCCGCCTTCCGTCCGGCACCCATGGCCGCAATGACGGTCTTCGGTCCGGTCACCGTATCTCCGCCGGCATAAACGCCTGCACGGCTTGTGGAAAGGGTCTCGGGATCAACAACCACCAGTCCCTTATCTTGGCTCAGCTCCACACCGTCCAGTCCGTCATTCTCGCTTCTGCTGCCGATGGCCTCGACCACCACGCTCGCAGGGATCACGAATTCGGAACCCTCAACAGGGATCGGTTTTCTCCGTCCGGATTCATCCGGATCCGAAAGCTCCATCTTCTGACACTTCAGTCCCGTAACCCGTCCGCCTTCTCCCAGCACCTCCAGAGGTGCGGTAAGATAGATAAACTCTATTCCTTCTTCCGTTGCTTCTGCAACCTCTGCAGGATCCGCCGGCATCTCCTTTACGGAACGGCGGTAAACCACAGCAACCTTCTCAACGCCCGGACAGCGCACCGCAGAACGGCAGGCATCCATGGCCACATTTCCGCCGCCGATGATAAGAACGGTTCCTTCACCCGGAAGCACCTGCTTCAGCGCAGCCTCATCTCCGCCGGCTGCATTCAGTCGGTCAAGAAAGTCCGCTGCCGAACAAACGCCCTCCAGATCGCTTCCCGGAATCCCAAGGCCCATGGGTCGTCCGGTTCCATTTCCAAGGAATACGGCTGAGAAGCCCTGCTCCTTCATGAGGGAATCGATGGAGATATCCTTCCCCAGTTCCTTTCCTCCTTCAAATGTAACGCCTGCCGCCTTAAGGCTGTCGATCTCAAAGGCAAGCACCTCATCCGGAAGCCGGAAGGACGGGATGCCGTAAGCAAGAACGCCACCCGGCACCTGCTCACGGTCAAATATGGTTACTGCATAACCGGCCGAAGCCAGATCCTTTGCACAGGCAAGACCTGCGGGACCGGAGCCGATGACGGCCACCTTCTTCGAACCGGCTGCTGCCTGCTCCTCTGAAGCGGACGATACGGCTGCAACACTTCCCGGAATCTCTTCGATTTCTCCTGCCTGCACTCTCTTCCGGTGCAGGTCAGCCACAAACCGCTCCAGAGCACCAATGGCTACGGGGCGGCCCTTTCCGCCTCTTACACAGTTTCCTTCACACTGAAGATATTTGGGGCAGACACGTCCGCAGACTGCAGGAAGCACCGTCGTCTGCAGAAGGATCTGATAAGCCTCCTCATATTCACCTTCCGTGATCTTCTTAATGAACTCAGGAATATGATTGCTGACAGGACATCCCTCTGTCATACAGGGATGCTCACGGCACTGAAGGCATCGAAGTGCCTCCCGGACTGCCATCTCCTCTGTAAAACCTTCTGCAACCTCCTGAAAATTATCGGTCCGTACCTCCGGAGCCTGCACAGGCATCCGGGTTCCGGTTCTGCTTAAATTGATCATACCTTACCCCCTTCCTTCGAGGCATGGCTTCGTTCTGCCTCAACCTTGCGTTTCAGCATCTCATAACGCTCCATGGCTGAATTCTCAGCGCTGGTGAAGAGCTTTTCTGCCTCCTCGGGGAACCTGAGCTTCAGCGAGTTATATCTTACCTCGCCCATCAGGAAATCACGGTACGCCTCCGAGGGCGCTCCGCTGTCCAGAGATAAGGGCTGCTCCAGATCCGGGTTGTACCGGAGCAGATTCCAGTAGCCGGAGCGGACAGCATTCCGCATCTCCAGCATACTCTTATTCATACCGGCCTTCACACCATGGTTGATACAGGGTGCATATGCGATGATGAGAGACGGGCCGTCATAGGCCTCTGCCTCCCGGATGGCCTGCAGCGTCTGTGCAGGGTTGGCACCCATGGCGATCTGTGCCACGTAAATGTATCCATACGCCATGGCAATGGAAGCCAGATCCTTTTTCTTCACCTTCTTACCGGAGGCTGCAAACTTGGCAACCGCACCGGCGGGTGTTGCCTTGGAGGACTGTCCTCCTGTGTTGGAGTAAACCTCTGTATCGAAGACCAGAACATTTACGTTCTCACCGGAAGCCAGAACATGATCCAGTCCGCCGTAGCCGATGTCATAAGCCCAGCCGTCACCGCCGAAGATCCACATGGAGGGACGTGTCAGCAGATCTGCATTCTTAACAACAAATGTGGCGTTTTCATCCGTATCTGCCAGCTTCCTGCAGGTATCCAGAAGCATATCGCCTGTGATCTTGGAAGCATTTCCGTCATTCATGAACTTCAGCCAGTTCTCTGCGGCCACGCCTGCCTTTTCCTTCAGCGCCTCCACGGCTGTCTTCAGCTCATTTCGACGGGCATTCACTGCAGTCGCCATACCATAACCGAACTCCGCATTATCCTCGAACAGGGAGTTTGCCCAAGCAGGTCCCTTCCCTTCTTTATTGACGGTATAAGGCGTGGACGGTGCCGAGCAGCCCCAGATCATGGAACAGCCGGTGGCATTTGCCACAAACATCCGGTCACCGAAAAGCTGTGTAACCAGCTTGGCATAGGGGGACTCTCCACAGCCCGGACATGCTCCTGAGAACTCCATGAGGGGCTGAACAAACTGGGATCCCTTAACGGTATCCGGTTTGAAGGGGATCTTCCGATCCTCATTATGTACATTTGCAAACAGCTGGTCGTACTCCGCCTGCTGCTTCTCCATAAACTCCGTATCTGCCGCCTGCATTTCCAGAGCCTTCTTTCTTGCAGGACATACGGAAGCACAGGAACCACAGCCGGTACAGTCCTTTGCAGAGAAGCCAAGCACGAAGTACATATCCTTCATGCCCTTCATGGGCTTTGCCTGGGGATACTTCTTCGCCTCCTCCGCCGTCAGTACGAAGGGACGGATGACACCATGGGGACATACCATGGAGCACATATTACACTGCATGCAGTTACCCTCGCACCAGTGCGGCAGATCCGCAGCGATGCCGCGCTTCTCATAGGCTGCCGTACCGGAGGGAAGCATGCCGTTTGCCGTCTCCACAAAAACGGAAACCGGACAGTCATCCCCTGCCAGCGTATTTGTGGGTACCAGAATATCATTCAGATAGTCTGTATGCATCTTATCCCGTCCCACCAGCTTCGCCGGTGCCGGATCCGCCGGTACCGTCTTCCAGCTGTCGGGCACGGTAACCTCGTGTACGCTCTCCACACCGCCGTCCACGGCTGCGCAGTTCATATCCACGATATTCTGTCCCTTCCTGGAATAGGTCTTGACGATGGCATCTTTCATATAGCCCACGGCTTCATTGATGTCAATGATCTTTGCGATGGTGAAGTAAGCCGCCTGAAGCACGGAGTTGGTCCGTCTTGCACCCAGACCTACCTTCTTCGCGATGTCCACCGCGTTACAGGTATAGAACCTGATCTGATTCTCAGCGATATATCGTTTTACCTTTGCGGGAAGATGCTGCTCCAGCTCTTCATCCGACCAGGTACAGTTCAGCAGGAAGGATCCTCCCGGCTTAACATCCTGTACCATATCGTACTTGGTAAGGTATGCACTGTTGTGACATGCCACGAAATCCGCCTGTTTTACATAGTAGGTGGACTTGATGGGATGATCTCCAAACCGGAGATGGGATATGGTAACACCGCCGGATTTCTTGGAATCATACTGGAAGTAGGCCTGAACGTACTTATCCGTATGATCACCGATGATCTTAACGGAGTTCTTGTTGGCTCCTACCGTACCATCCGCGCCGAGGCCCCAGAACTTACATGCCGTTGTACCCTCCGATGCCACATCCGGATTGGAGGTGACAGGCAGGGAGAGATGGGTCACATCATCATTGATGGAGATGGTGAATTCCTTCTTCGGTGCATCACTCCAGAGATTCTCAAACACTGCCTGGATGTCTCCCGGCTGAACGTCCTTGGAACCAAGTCCGTACCGTCCGCCTGTGATCAGGCAGTCCTTCCATGCGGTATCCCGCAGTGCTGCACAGATATCCAGATACAGCGGTTCTCCGGAGCCTCCCGGCTCCTTGGTGCGGTCCAGAACCGCAATCTTCTTTACAGTCTCCGGAAGCACACTGAGGAGATGCTTTGCAGAGAAGGGCCGATAGAGATGTACCTCAACGATACCCAGCTTCTTTCCTCTTGCATTATGATAGTCGATGACCTCCTCGGCCGCATCACAGACTGATCCCATAGCCACCAGGATCTCTTCTGCATCCGGCGCACCATAGTAATTAAAGGGTTTATAATCCGTTCCGATCTTTTCGTTGACCAGATTCATATACTTCTCTACAACATCCACCGTACTGATGTATGCAGGGTTGCATGCCTCTCTATGCTGGAAGAAGGTTTCCGGCTGTTCCGCCGAGCCCAGCAGGTGAGGATGATTGGGGTTCAGCGCATTTTCGCGGAACCGCTTTACTGCGTCCCAGTCCACCATGGAACCCAGCTCATCATAATCCCAGACCTCGATCTTCTGATACTCATGGGAGGTCCGGAAGCCATCAAAGAAATGCATCATGGGAAGCTTTCCTGCAATGGTGGAAAGGTGTGCCACCGCTGCCAGATCCATGACCTGCTGCACGTTGTTGGAGCACAGCATGGCAAAGCCGGTCTGCCGGCAGCCCATAACGTCGGAGTGGTCTCCGAAAATGGAAAGGGCATGCGTTGCCAGAGCACGGGCAGCCACGTGGAATACTGCGGGCACCTGCTCTCCTGCCAGCTTATACATGTTGGGGATCATCAAAAGAAGTCCCTGGGAAGCCGTAAATGTAGTCGTATACGCGCCGGCTGTGATGGAGCCGTGTACAGCACCTGCCGCACCGCCCTCGGATTCCATCTCAATGATCTTTACCTGTTCTCCGAAGAGATTCTTACGGCCGCCGGCCGCCCACTCATCCATGCTCTCCGCCATGGGAGAAGAAGGTGTGATGGGATAGATCGCAGAAACCTCTGAAAAGGCATAAGCCACATGTGCGGCTGCCGTATTTCCGTCCATGGTTTTTCTCTGTCTCATGACTGATCCCCTCCTTTCACAACTCCGCTCCGCTTTGCTCCGTCGGTCAGAGGAGCCGTCTCGTCGAGGGAATCATTTTCCAGTGCCGCATGCTGCATATAGATATACTCCGGAACACTCTGCTCCCGGATCACATTATACATGCAGACATACTGACACATGTTGCAGTTTTCGCAGAGCTCAGGATCCACTACGGCATGGCGCTCCTCCAGATAGATGGCACCATTGGGGCAGTTTGCCACACAGTCTCCGCATGCAACACAGGATGAGTCACACACTTTTCTTTTATCTTCATAATCATCTGTGGAAAAACAGGGAACCTGTTTCATCCCCTTGTAAGGAACCATGGTGATCAGTCCCTTGGGGCAGGCATAGGTACAGTCCCGGCAGCCCACACATTTCTCAGGATCCACATAGGCGGTCCCGTTCACAACGGAAATGGCGTCATACCGGCAAACTGCGGTACAGCTGCCCTGTCCGAGACATCCGGTGGTGCAGAGGCCCAGGGACTTTGCGTCCTGCTTTGCAGCCTCCTCGCAGCTCTGGATGCCCATCGACTTATACTTCTCCTGTGCGCGATTCCCACCGGAGCAGCGGACGAAGGCAACCTTCTCTTTGATTTTTGTAAGATCGTGGAGTGTATCCACGATGATCTTCTTTCGACATTTGACGGTGCAGGCCTCGCAGCCGGCACATTTTTCATAATCGATCACGGCGTGATTGTCCACGATGGACACTGCACCCTTCGGACATGCCCGTACGCACTCGCTGCAGGCGATACAACCGTACCCGCAGGTCTTCCGAACCACATCCTCTTCCTCTTCCGTGGAAGAGCACGGGATGAAGTTGGTGGCCTTTCGCGGGATCATCCGGATCAGTCCCTGAGGACAGACATCTGCAGCTGCACAGTCACCGCAGCCGTTGCAGAGTTCCCGGTCCACCACAAGACTTCCGTTCTCCATACGGAGTGCATTCTGTTTGCAGACTGAAGTGCAGGATCCCACGCCCACACAGCCGCTTTTACACTCACCTCTCTGAAAGCCGGAGGCCACTGCCTCCGCACAGGATCCGCAGCCCAATCTCGCGAATCTTTTCTTCCCTGCTGCACTGCCTCGGCATGCAACAAAGGCGACCTCATCCGACGAACCGGGTGAGGCCGGCATAAAATCTTTTTCTTTTTCCATTTTTTCACCCCCGAAAAAAATAACTGTTTATATTATACAACATTCTTTCCGTGGCAAAAAGGAAAAAATCACTCATCTTCTTCCAAATAGCTGATCTCATCCAGTTCGGCATGGACATATTCAGCCCAGCTGTACTGATTCATATAATCTCCCAAATACTGATACCTGGATGCTTTTTTCTTCTTCAGCCACTCGAAGAGATCGCACTCGATCCGCTCCGCCGCGATGGCCATACTGCCCCGCTGCTTGATGATGATATCGTTCAGTTTAAGATCCGACAGGGTGTTCTGCAGATCCTGTCTCAGATTACTGAGATAGGATGCCTTCACCTTCGGGTCTCCTTCATCCTCCCAAAGGCTTGCTATGATCTCTCCGTTGGAGGTCTGTGCCCCCTTATTGTTGATCAGAACCGCAACAATCTCCTTGGTCTTGGAATATTTGAACACAACGGGAAGACCGTCGGCAAACAGTTCAAAGTTACCGAAGGTCTGAGCAAAAACGCGTTTTTCATCCTTTGCACCGATGGGATGCCGAAGCTCCTTCATCTCATCCGTCACCGCCTTTTCCTCCGGCGGAAGAAGGATGCATCCGCTGGCCCGGAGATTCATGGCCTCAAAGGCCGTTTCCTTCATCCGTGACATCATGATGATGTTGATCTTCGGATACAGGTCCTTCAGATATCTTCCCAAAAGGAGTCCGTCGATCTCCGGAAGCTTATCCCCGATAAATGCGATATCCACCGGTTCCTCTCTGGCCGCAGCCAGTGCCTTGGGACTGCTGGAATAGGAAAGGAGCTTTGATTCCGGATAGGTGTGCTGCAGCATACCACACAGGCTATCCATGTTCTTTGCGGTTTTTTCTACAACCAGGATTGTCATGTCCGCCCTCCTTTCAGCCTTCCAGATCAACCGTGTTCAGCTGCTGGTTCTTACGCTCTTCCTCTGTCATCAAAAGAGGATTCAGCTCACCCACCAGTAGCATATCTCCATTATTACGAACCGCTTCATGCAGCGGACCGGATCGAAGATCCGAGATAACCAGTGCTGCAAAGCGATCATAATTGTCTTCATCGATCACCGGGAAATGATACTTCATCCGATACCAGTGCTCCGGATCAAATCCGGGTGTCCCGATATAAAGCCGGTCTGCAGTAGCTTCCACCTCATCGGGTCCTGCAATCGCCCCCATCGGAAGATTCATTTCATCACAGAACAGCATGGCATAAACACGAAGGATCTGTTCACGGACCGTTTGCGTCTTCCGTTCTCCTGCAACCCTTCCGGACGCCGCCACTTCCCCGTCCATAATGCGGTAGTACTCCTCCCTGGCCTCCTTGTCCGTATCAAAGGCACAGATGGCGTTATACAGCAGGCGTCCTGTATTCATCTGCCGTTCCGTCCGGATCCGGTTGATCTCCGCCTTTTCGCCATTGTATACATCTGCTGCAATTTTTTCTTTGTTCATATCTTCCATACCCCCCGTATCATAACATTTCCGTTTCGTACATACTGTACAGTCGGAAGCTGATCCTTTCTTCATCCACACCCAGAAGCTGCTCGGCCGTAGCCTTATATAACATCAGCTGGCCCAGGTATCTCTTTTCCAGGACTTTTTTAAAGACTATATTCAAGCTGTCACCCCATATACATCAGAATTATACCATCTTTTCCCTTAGATTAAAATGCACCGGATAAAAATGTGGAATTGGCGGGTCAGCTACCTTCAGGTCCCCTTTTCTATTCCGGTGATCTGTGGTAAGATTTACGATGGTATCAACCAGAAATGAGGAAATAGAAATGGGCTATCTGATCAGTGAAACTACAAAGGAAGAACGGGAACGGATCGTGGCAGAATCCATCGGTAATATCAACGGATCCTGTGACGGCTGCATGGCCGGTCTTGCCGATATGTACCAGGATTACATCGACGGAAAGAAAGAGATCAGCCAGATCAATATGGAGTTTCGGGCACGGTATGAATCCGGCATCGACGGACCGACCAGAGAAGGATGCGGCTATGAAATACTGTAATATCCTTCGCGCAACATTTCTTTCACGACCGAATCGATTTGTCGCGCATGTGGAAATCAACGGACGGAAAGAGATCGTTCATGTAAAGAATACCGGTCGTTGCCGGGAGCTTCTGATCCCCGGCTGCGAGGTGTGGCTGACCGAGCCTGGGACACCGGACCGAAAGACCAGGTATGACCTGGTAGCGGTACGAAAGAACACCGGGGTTCTGTTCAATATCGACAGCCAGGCTCCCAACAAGGTGATGAGGGAATGGCTTGAAACACAGGCTTACAGTTTGGTCACTCCGGAATACACCTTTGGAGATTCCCGGATCGATTTCTACATGGAGAAGGAACAAGCAGGCCTTGATCCAAGGCGGTATCTCATGGAAGTGAAGGGATGTACACTGGAGATCGACGGTATGGGCTTCTTCCCTGACGCACCAACAGAGCGGGGCGTAAAGCATATCCGGGAACTGATCCGGGCGAAACAGCATGGATATCATGCCATACTCGCTTTTGTGATCCAGATGGAGGGCGTAAGCGAGGTTCATCCTTATCGGGAAATGCACCCGGAATTTGGCACCGCCATGGATGAGGCACGCCATGCAGGAGTAAAGATTCAGTACTGTCTTTGTCATGTGGAACCGGATGAGCTGCGGATCACTGAAGTAAGAGAATGAAATATATAAAGGGAAAATGGGGAGAATGGAAGCCATGGATGATTTAAGTACGTATCAGGGAGCGGTAAGTATTTTCAGAAACGTAAACTGTGCTGGTCAAAGAGAAAATTGTATCATAGGAACGATCGTTGACTATTCAAAGAGCAGCGATGTCACTGCTTCCATGATCGGACTCGGGGTCGCCGGGCCCGCCGGCTTTCTGGTTGGAGAGGCGATCGCAAGGGAACGAGATGAAAGAATACGCAGGATCAATGAATTCTTATTTGCCTTGCTGAATTTTACAGAAGCCGGTGTCGCAATCATGCCTCTAAACGGCGGCGGATTAAAGATCAATCCGGAAAAGCTCAGCCCCTGTTATGATGCGTTTGTCTTTTATTATTATCAGGAATTATCCGACATTTCAGTCAAAAACTATATGGGGATCAGAAAAAGTGTAAAGGCTATAACGATAACCCTGATCAATGGTAAAAAGCTGCATTTCAACGCAAATATGACAGAGAAAACCCTACCCTATCAGGTAAATGGTATGAATCTGCTTGTAGGGAAATATCAAAAATAGGAGCGTTACAGATGAAAGACCGATATCATTTTCTGTTTGCTTCGGATTCCTTTAAAGGAACCTTAACCTGCCAGGATACCATACGCCTGTTGACACAGGCGGCACAGCAGGTCTTTTCGGATGCTATATGTGAAGGCGTTCCCGTTGCAGATGGCGGCGAGGGCACCGTCGATGCAGTTCTCGCTGCGGAAGGCGGGGAACTGGTGAGCACCACAGTTCACGGCCCGCTTATGGAGGAACGAAAAGCAAATTATGGAATCATCAGTGGAAATCGTGCCGTGATTGAAATGTCCGCAGCCTCCGGTCTTCCACTGGTTCCTATG
>CADAXW010000010.1 GCA_902792005.1 uncultured Lachnospiraceae bacterium | reverse complement strand
GGTACGATCCTTCTTGATGATCATGAGCGGAATGGTATCCACCTTCTCATAGGTGGTAAACCGCTTCCCGCATACATCACACTGACGACGGCGGCGGATAGCACTGTTATCGTCTGCCGGACGGGAATCGATCACCCTTGTGTTCTCATCTCCGCAAAATGGACATTTCATGTTTCTTTCTCCCTTCTCCTCTTAAGAAATCGACTTGGCGGGACATTTGTTTGCACAGATGCCGCAATTAACACACTTCTCATAATCAATGACCGGCAGATTGCCGTTCATCTCGATGGCCTTCCGGGGTCCCTTTTCCTTGGAGCTGCACATGATGTGATGCGTCTTCGATGCAGGGACAAGTGTGATCAAATGTCGCGGACAGGTGGATACACACTTGCCGCAGGCGACACATTTCTCCGGATCAACCACGGCGATGCCGTCCACCAGGGAAAGGGCGCCGAACTCGCAGACCGAGACGCACTCACCATAGCCAAGACAGCCGTAGGTGCAGGCCTTGGGGCCGCCGTTGGGTGAATTGACTGCGATGCTGCAGACCTCCGGTCCCACGTAACGATAAACATCCTTCGCCTTGTCACAGTCACCCTTGCAGTGTACCAGTGCGACCATGCGCTCTGCGGGCTGCTCAGCGCCGCCGCCCATAATGGCAGCCACCTTCTCAGCCACAGCAGGTCCTCCCACCGGACAGGCGTTGGTGGGTGCCTCCCCGGAAGCGATGGCAGCTGCCAGTCCGTCACAGCCGGGATAACCGCAGGCTCCGCAGTTATTTCCCGGCAGCACTTCACGCACTGCCTTCTCCGTTTCATTTTCTTCTACCTTGAATACCCGGCTGGCCTTCCCAAGAAGAAGTCCCACCAGGACTCCCACACCGCCGATGATGCCGGCGGCAACCAGTGCTCCTGTAAAATCCATGTATTCTATCCTCTTTCGTTCATCCCGTCCTACATCAGGCCCGAGAAACCATTAAATGCCAGTGCCATCAGTCCTGCGGCGATCAAAATGATAGGGCCGCCCTGAAAGGCCTTGGGGATATTGTTTCGTTCCATTTTCTCCCGGATACTTGCCAGGATCGTGATCGCAATGGCGAAGCCCACTGCGGAGAAGAAGCCGTTCAGGATACTTTCTCCGATGGACAGCTCATCCTTTACATTGCTGATGGCGATTCCGAGAACCGCGCAGTTGGTGGTGATCAGCGGAAGGTATACGCCCAGCGCCTTGTACAGCGAGGGAACCTTCTTCTTCAGGAACATTTCCACAAACTGAACCAATCCGGCAATGATCAGGATAAATGCGATGGTGTTCAGATATTCCAGTGACAGCGGCACCAGAACCCAGTAGTAAACCATGCTGGTTACGGTGCTGGCAAGGGTCATGACGAAGATGACCGCGCCTCCCATGCCCGCTGCCGTCTTTGTATTCTTGGATACGCCGAGGAAGGGGCAGAGTCCCTGAAACTGGACAAGTACCACGTTATTCACCAGGGCTGCGGAGATCGCAAAAAGAAATATATTCATATCACTTCACCTCTCCCCGCCGTCTTTGTTTTTGTTATTGTTCATGTCCATATCCGAGGTTACCTCTCCTGTTTCCATATCCAGGGTTACGGTTCCCTCCCAGGAAGCCTTTCTGGGCTTTGACTGATCCTTCTCCAGGATCTTCTCCAGTGCTTCCTCATCCTCTTTTTCTTCCGCCTCTTTCTTAGCTTCTGCCGCCTTCCGGGCTTCTGCCGCTTTTCTTGCAGCAATAGCTCTCTTCTCCGCTGTGGTCCGTACCACCTTGGGAGCTTCCGGCTGCGGCTCTGAGGGTGTCTCGGCGGATGCCTGTGACTGTGATCCGGCACCTTCCTGTACCGGTGTTCCTGCACTTCCCTGTATCGGCATTCCGGCCGTCAGGACAGTGGTTTCTGCTTCTGAATCTGCAGCATCTGCATTCGCTGCATTTGCCTTCGCCGCATTTGCCTTCGCCTTCACTTCTTCTGCCTTTGCCTTCAGGGCTGCCGCATTCGCTTCCGCATCTGCAGACTTCTTCGCATCATCACCGCAGTTTGCGATGTCACGGCCGGCACAGGACAGATTGGTACATCCTGCACAGCTGTCGATCCTGCGAAGCTTCGGCTTTCCGCCCTTCTTCTTTGCCTTCCGGATCGCCACTGCATTGATGCCTGCCACGATGAAGGCAAGGACAAAGAATGCACCGGGATTAAAGGAAAAGATCTTAATGGGATCCCAAAGCTCCGCTGTTACCACAAAACCGAAGATGGTTCCGGCACCCAGAAACTCACGGATGATACCGATGAGGGTAAGACCCAGAGTAAAGCCAAGTCCCATTCCGATACCGTCAAAGACGGAGGGGATCACCGGGTTCTTGGAGGCATACGCCTCAGCACGTCCCAGAATGATACAGTTTACAACGATCAACGAGATAAACACACCCAGGCTGTCATAAAGCTCCGGTGTGAAGGCCTGCATCAGGAAGCTGACGATGGTCACAAAGGAAGCAATGATGGTGATAAATGCGGGGATCCGCACCTTATCCGGGATATGCTTCCGAAGGGCCGAGATCATCAGGTTGCTCATCACAAGCACGGCGGTGGTTGCCAGTCCCATACCCAGACCGTTGATGGCCGTAGAGGTAACCGCCAGTGTGGGACACATACCCAGCATCTGTACAAATGTGGGGTTTTCTTTTATAACACCGTTATAGAGGCGCTCGATACATTTATTCATCATCGCCACCTCCTTCGTTCTTTAATTCCACAGGTGCGGACTGTTCGTCCATCCTGTCTGCTGCAAGTGCAGCATTCACTGCGTTGGTCACTGCCTTCGAGGTTATGGTAGCACCGGTGATGGCCTGGATCTCCGTATCATTTGCAGGCTCTGTCTTCACCACATGGAAGTCCTCCACCTGCTTATCCTGATACTGGGCCGTGAAGTCCGGATTGTCCCGGGCCTCCATACCAAGGCCGCTGGTCTCTCCGATGGAAAGCATCTCCACACCGGTGACCTTGCCATCCCTGATACCTACCGCCATCTTGATATCTCCGGCATAACCCTCATGGGTTGTGATGACCCAGATCCTTCCGATGGGGTTTCCATCCTTCATGGCTGTAACGCTGACATTCAGTGTCACGCCGGAGAAGCCCTGCTCCTCCAGATATTTATTCTGTGCCTCCAGATCCTCGGACTCCTTATAGTCCGTGGCATCCTTCATCACCTGTCTGTAGCTCTCCTGCTTCTTCTTTTCTGCGGTTTCCTCGATGGGTTCCTTCGTCACCGCATACACGCCTCCAAGAAGCGCACCGGAAATGAGTGCGATCAGGACGATGGAAACCACGATCCGGATAGGACTTTCCTTACGGATCTTCTTCGGTACCGGCAGAGGATTCCCCTCTTCATCCAGGACAACCGGCTTCAGCCAGCCCTTATTCTCAGACATGGGTTTCTTATCATAGCCCTCGCCAAAGGACTTGGGATGCGTGATCATTTCAATGATGGGTACCAGCAGGTTGCCGATGATAATGGCGTAGGATACTCCCTCCGCACTGCTGCCGAAGATCCGGAAGCAGAAGGTGAGCAGTCCCAGCAGAACGCCGTAGATCATCTTTCCCTTATTCGTTATGGGTGAGGTGGTATAGTCGGTTGCCATGAAGCAGGCACCCAGCACCAGTCCGCCACCACATAAATGTGCCGCCGTGAACCGTGTTACTTCCCAGGCTCCCATGTCCTGTGTCAGACCGTAAATGGCGATCATCACAGCAAAGCTTCCCATGTAGAAGAAGGGAATGGTAACCTTGATGACGCCGCCCATCACCAGGTAAAGCGCGCCGATCAGAAGGGCCGCTGCCGAGGTCTCACCGATGGTTCCCGCCTCAACGCCGAGGAACATTTTCCAGATACCTACGCTTCCCACTCCGGACTCGTTCATCACCGCAAGGGGCGTGGCCGTCGTCACTGCATCATACGTAAATCTGGTCATGGGTCCCACAAAGGACATCACCAGGAAGCACCGTGCAGCCAGCGCAGGGTTCATAAAGTTCTGTCCGATCCCTCCGAAGATCTGCTTTACCACGATGATGGCAAAGGCAGAGCCCAGCACTGCCATCCAGTAAGGAAGGTCAACCGGTACATTTAAAGCCAGGAGCAGACCGGTAACCACCGCCGACAGATCCCGCACTGTTATGGGCCGTTTCATGATCAGCTCGGACAGATATTCAAATATCATACAGGAAACAACACAAACCAGGATCATCATAAACGCCCGGAATCCGAAATTGTAGATTCCCATGGCCGATGCCGGAAGCAGTGCAATGATCACATCCAGCATGATCCGGGTTGTGGAATTTTTACTTCTGATATGAGGAGATGCGGAAATGTTCAGCATCGGATTTTTCTCTTCCATTCCGCTACCCTCTCTTTCTATTGGCAAGAACCTGTTTTCTGGTTCCTGCAATGGTCTGTGTCAAATGTCGCTTTGCGGGACATACATAGGAACAGCATCCGCACTCGCAGCACTCCATGCCGTTATACTTCAGGAAGCCCTCGATGTCCTTTGCCTCCGCCAGATCCGCCAGCAGGTTGGGCTCAACCCGGCCCGGGCATACGGAAACACATTTTCCGCACTTGATGCACTGGGACGGTTTGGAATCAGCCACTGCATCCTTGCTGAGCGCCAGGATGGCTGATGTTCCCTTGGTCACAGGAACATCCAGATCATAGAGCGCCTTGCCCATCATGGGACCGCCTGCGATCACCTTCGCAGGATCCTTTTTGAAACCGCCGGCCGCTTCCACCAGCTCACGGAAGGAGGTTCCGATGGGAACGATGAAGTTCCGGGGCTCGGCGATGCAGTCACCGGTCACGGTAACAACACGGGAGATCACGGGACATCCCATGATCACTGCCTCATAAATCGAAATGATGGTATCCACATTATGTACGATACATCCTGCATCCGCAGGAAGCATGTTCGAGTTTACATAACGTCCTGTGTTCGCATAGATCAGCTGACGCTCTGCACCCTGGGGATACTTGGTCTTCACTTTATTCACCCGGATCCTGGGCTCGTCCTTTGTCTTCTCACGTAGGATTTTTATGGCCTCCGGCTTGTTGTCCTCAATGGCTATGATACCCTGGGCACCCTGAAAGAGACCGAGGGCGATCTTCAGACCATCCACGATCTTCTCCGGTTCCTCCAGCATACGTCTGTAATCGGAGGTCAGGTACGGCTCGCACTCTGCTCCGTTTACGATGATGCAGTCGATGGCATCTTCATTTCTGGGGGACAGCTTTACATCAGTAGGGAAACCAGCACCGCCCATTCCCACAACACCGGCCTTACGAATAATGGCGATCACATCCTCGCGATACAGCTCGCTGAGGGGACGCACATTTTCAGAAAAATCAACGGACTCAAATAATCCGTCATTCTCGATCACTATGGAATCCATCTTGCCGCCGGCGGGTACATTTCGCTTCTCAATGGCCTTTACCGTGCCGGAAACCGCAGAATGGATATTGGCCGAGACAAAGCCTGCTGCCTCGGCAATGAGCTGGCCCGCCAGAACCCGGTCACCCTTTTTCACAACCGGCTTTGCAGGCGCACCAATATGCTGACTCAGGGGATAAACTGCTTCGCCTTGCGTCACATACGCACGAACAGCCTCATTCTGTGTCAGCTTCTTTCCATCATCCGGGTGTATACCTCCCCGGAAGCTAAACTTTATCATCTTATTTTGCCTTTCCTTGATTCACTTTGGTCAGTTCTGGAATTATGTCGACACAAAATGTGCCACGTTCCAATTCCTTCGATACCCACATATTGATATTTTAAACGAAACAGAGGCTATGTGCAACTAAAATGAGGCATATTCTTGCGAAAAAGGCACCGCATTTTGATATGCAGTGCCTTATCTTAGCCTTCCTCATCTTCTTCCTCATCTTCATCCTCCTCCAGCGGTACCCGGTTGATCAGGATACCCGCCAGGATTCCGATCAGGGCTCCGGCGATGGCGCCTACCGGAAGCAGCACGGTAAGGTAACTGAGGATCCCTCCGGTCTTCAGCAGGAAGGCCGCTGCTACCACCTGTCCGATGTTGTGGAACAGGCCGCCCAGAATACTGACTCCCATGGAGGAAAGCTTCGGGATCGGCTTTGCCAGCAGCATCACCGTGAGGCTGAAGGCCGCACCGGCAAGGCTGTAGAGCATGGTGGTTACGTTGCCGAACAGAAGCGCCGAAAGCAGGATCCTGCCTGCGGAGATAAAGCATGCATCTATGGCTCCCAGATTATAGAGTGCATATACCGTGACGATATTGGCCAGCCCGATCCGTATTCCTGGGATCCCATAGAATACGGGGATCAGGCTCTCCAGATAGGAAAGCACCAGCGCCAGGGCCAGAAGGCAGCCACGATATGCGATTCGCCTGTTGTTACTCATCGCCGCCTCCTATCTCCACCACCAGCCTATGAGGCAGACAGACGATGGTCTCTCCGACTTTGCTGATGGCACTGTGCTTCACACAGATTTTGTCCGGGCAGTCCGCTTCCGTAACAGACACCTGCCTGTCTTTGATCTGTACGATGTTGATTCCTCCGTCAGAACGGATGGTCCGTTCCACATCCCGGTCCATGGGAAGAGTTTCCACTATGACGCCGTCCAGGGACACCGTCACCGTCCTTCCCTCCGCAGAAAGAAAACGGACCGCCAGCGCAAAAACAGCGCAGACGGCCAGAATTGCGACCAGCAGGATCAGGTCAGTCCGTGTGATCTTTTTACTTTTTCCTGCAGTCCTCTTCAACTCTCTGTTCCCTTTCACTTCCACTCCACTCGTCCCTCCAGGCCGGGTGTGATGTATCGGCTTCCATCCTCACGGATCAGAATCCCTTCGGCTCCATATTCGGAAAGCAGCTGTTTTGCCTTCTCTTCTCCCAGGATAAAGCAGGCGGTGGAAAGTCCGTCACTCACCAGTCCGTTCTCACAGACGACGGTAACCGATGCCAGCCCGCTGTCCGCGGGATGCAGCGTGGCAGGATCGATGATGTGATGATACCGCACCCCATCCTTCTCCACGTATTTCTCATAGCCTCCGGATGTGGAGATACAACACTTCTCCGTATTCTCCGGAAATGTAATTACGCCCAGCACATCCTCCGGCTGTCCTTCAGGATCACGGATCCCAACCCGGAATCCCTTTCCTTCCGAAGCACCTGAGCCATCCTCTCTTTTTCCAAACACCAGGATGCTTCCGCCCACGGCGATCACTCCGCCGTCCAGTGTTTTCCCTATCTCGGGCTTCAATGCATCATAGACCACATCCAGCGCATAACCCTTTCCTACAGAGCCCAGATCCAGGATGGTCTGATCGTCGGTGCGGGTAACTGAATATAAAGCTCCTGTCGACTTCACCACAACACTCTTCCACCCCGTATGCTCCGCCGCCTTTCGCAGTTCCTCTTCCGAAGGCACCCGGAAGGTTTCTGCAGTGCCGTCCTCGATTCCCCAAAGAGTCAGGACCGGACGAAGGGTGATGTCCAGTGCTCCATCGGATCGCTTTGAGATCTGGAGTGCCTGCTCCAAAGCAGATCCCAGGCAGGAACTGACCGAAACAGCCTCTCCTGCTTTTCCGCTTTTATTAAACGCAGAAAGCTCCGACTGCTCCACCCGCCAGGAGATCACTTCCTCGTCCAGCTTCCGGACCTCCTCCAAAGCCTGATCTACAAGCCTCTTCACATCCGATCCGTACAGCTTCACGGAGACGGCACTTCCCATGGCAAACCCCGTACGGCTCTGCCCTGTTTCTTTATTCTTATTTCTGAAAAGCATAGCTCCCGCGATCAGCGCCGCTGCCGCCAGCAGCATCCCGAGGATCGCCAGGATCCGCCTCCTGGAAGACTCGTCCATATCATCTCCGTCAAACACTCATCATCCATATCCTTCTGACGCAACCATTCTTCTTCAGGCGCTTCAGACTTCCTCCAGCTGTTCATACCACTCCAGCAGCTGCTCCTCCAGCTCCTGCTGGCGGGTGGTAAGCTTTGTCAGCAGCTCCACATTTGTTCCGTTCTCCGGAAGATTCATCTCCTGCTCGATCTGCTCCAGTTCAGCCTCTGCCGCAGCTACCTGCTTCTCCAGCTTCCTGCGGTCGCTGGCACGCTTCCGTTCCTGCGCATAGGCTTCCTTCCGCTGCAGATATTCCTCCTTACCGCCGGCATTTGTCTCCCTGGCATAGGACTCCGTGGAGACGATGGAGAACCCACTCTTCGTAGTGGACTGATTATTGTCAGCATAAGGATTGTCACCATTCTGCAGCTGATACAGCTTGTCCCGGTTTTCCTCAAAGAAATCATAGTTCCCCGGATAACTGGTCAGGACCTTGTTCCGAAGCTCCAGGATCCTGGTGGCCGTCTGGTTGATGAAGTACCGGTCATGGCTGACGTACAGAACGGTGCCGGTATAGTTCCGGATGGCATCCTCCAGGATCTCCTTCGAAGGAATGTCCAGATGGTTCGTCGGCTCATCCAGCACCAGCAGGTTCGCCGGCGACAGCATCAGCTTTGCCAGGGACACACGCCCACGCTCGCCACCGGAGAGATCCCCGATCTTCTGGAACACCTTATCCCCGGTAAAAAGAAAGGCAGCCAGCACATTTCGAATCCTTGTATTATTCATCTCCGGAAATGTATCCGACATCTCGTCAAACAGTGTCTTCTCCATATCCAGGTCCTGGTTTTCCTGGTCGAAGTAACCCATGCGGACCTTTGCCCCCAGGGTTACGGTTCCTGCATCCTTGGCCAGCTTGCGGGCAAGGATCTTAAGCAGGGTGGTCTTTCCTGTTCCGTTTCCGCCCACCAGCGCTACATGCTCTCCGCGCTTGATATCGATCCCCAGCTCCTCGAAAAGCTTATTCTCTCCGTAGGCCTTGGCCAGATGCTCTGCAAAAAGCACATCCTCTCCGGACTCGGTCACGGGAGTCAGGGTGAGGCGCATTTCCGAATGAACCTCCTCCGGCCGGTCGATCCGGTCGATCTTGTCCAGCATTTTCTCCCGGCTTTCTGCCCGCTTGATGGACTTCTCGCGGTTGAACTGCTTCAGCTTCCGGATAACATCCTCCTCGTGACGGATCTCCGCCTGCTGATTAAGATAGGCCTTCCATGCATCCTGCCGCTTCTTCTCACTCTGTTCGCGGTAAAAGCTGTAATTCCCACGGTACAGGGTGGATCTGCCCAGCTCGATCTCAAGGATCTGATTTGAAACACGGTCGATGAACAGCCGGTCATGGCTGACCACGATCACAGCTCCCGGATATCCGGACAGGAAGCCCTCCAGCCAGTGAATGGACGGCATATCCAGATGGTTCGTGGGCTCATCCAGAAGGATCACATCCGGGTGGGAAAGCAGAAGCTGTCCCAGGGCGATGCGCATTTTCTGGCCTCCGGAAAGGGACTGGATATCCCGGTCATAATCCGACTCCGAGAAGCCAAGGCCCTTCAGAACTCCTGTGATCTCGCTCTCATAGGCATAGCCGTTCTCCCGGTCATAACGGGTGGACAGACGGTTGTAGGTCTCCAGAACCCTGTCCAGCTCATCACCGGACAGGTGCTTCATTTCCTCCTCCAGCTCCCGGAGCCGCTGCTCCATACGGATCAGATAGCCCTTCGCCTGCTCCATCTCCTGATAGACCGTATTCTGGAAGGAGATATCCTGATGCTGCGACAGATATCCGATGCGGATATCCTTCGCCCGAACCACCGTACCGTTATCCGGCCGGCTTTCCCCCAGCAGGATCCGGAGCAGCGTGGTCTTACCCGCGCCGTTCACGCCCACAATGGCAAGCTTATCTCTTTCTTCGATATGAAAATTGATATTCTTTAACACCTCGACCTCGCCGAAGGATTTCGAGATGTTCTGACATGCAAGGATCATTGTTTCCTCTTTTCTTCTATTCCCTTATATTCCCTTATATCCTCTTTTATATCCTCTCCAGCGCTTCCTGTATCGTTGACACATATACCAGCTCTGCCTTCATATCCGGGATCTGTCCTACCTGCACTGCCTTCGGCAGGATCACCCGTCTGTAACCGAGTTTGTCTGCTTCCTTCACCCGCTGCATGATGTTCTGCACGCCGCGGATCTCGCCGGCCAGGCCGACCTCTCCGATGATCACCGTATCGTCTCCCACCGGTCGATTCCGGAAGCTGGATGCGATAGCGCAAATGATACCCAGATCCGAGGCCGGATCATTCACCTTCAGTCCGCCGGCGATGCTGACATAGCAGTCACAGCCGGACAGGTTGATACCGCCCCGTTTCTCCAGCACGGCGATGAGCAGGTTTACCCGATTGTAATCCACGCCCACCGACGTGCGTCTGGGCATATTCAGATTTGAGTCACTTACCAGTGCCTGCAGTTCCACCAGCACCGCACGGGTGCCCTCCATGGAACTGATAACAACCGATCCCGGTGCCTCCACCGGCCGTCCCGTCAGGAACATCTGGGAGGGATTGGAAACCTCCTCCAGGCCGGTCTCCGTCATATTAAAGACGCCGATCTCATTCGTAGATCCGAAACGATTCTTCACCGCCCGGAGCATCCGGAAGCCGGAATTGTCATCTCCCTCAAAATAGAGAACTGAGTCCACCATATGCTCCAGAGTTCTGGGTCCGGCCACGGTTCCTTCCTTGGTCACATGGCCTACGATGAAGATAGCTACATTCAGCCGTTTCGCGATCTGCATGAGACGGCTGGTCACTTCTCTCACCTGTGTCACGCTGCCCGGAACATTGTCCAGTTCTGAGCAGAACATGGTCTGTATGGAGTCGATCACCGCCACATCCGCGCCGGACTTCTCGATGGCATGCTCCGCATTTTCCAGATCCCCGTCGGAAAGAAGCAGGATCTTCTCATCATAGGCGCCCAGCCGGACTCCTCGCATTTTGATCTGCGACAGGGACTCCTCGCCGGACACATATAAAACCTTCTCATCCTCCGCCACCAGGGCCTTGCACATTTCCAGAAGCAGCGTGGACTTTCCGATGCCGGGATCACCGCCCACCAGAACCAGGGAGCCCCGGACGATACCGCCGCCCAGCACCCGGTCCAGCTCGCCGATGTTCGTAAACATACGGCTTTCCTGGGCAGAGGTCACCTCCGTGATGCTGACCGCCTCCTGCTTCTCCCCTGTGGGACGCGCAGCAGTCCTCTTGCTTACGGTGATCTTCTCCTCCGCAAATGTATTCCACTGACGACAGCCCGGACACTGCCCCATCCACTTGGCGGACTCGTATCCGCACTCCTTACAGAAATATACCTTCTTCTCCTTCATCCCATGCCCTCCGGCGTATCATTCACAGGAAATCGATATCTCCCGTGCATAAACAGAGAACGGTTCCCCACTTTATGAGGAACCGTCCCCGGATCATATCAATTCCTAATTATTTCACCTTTTCAACCACAACACTGATCTGATCTTTCTCCTCAAGAGGTGCGGACAGGATCAGCTTGCCACCCAGGTTGGTCTTCATCGTATCAACATTGACATCATCGATCTGTACACTATATTCCTGCTCAGGCTCCAACTCCAGAGTTATCTGAGCATCCTTACTTCCTTCTACCGTGAACTCGATCCGCTCGCTGTTTGCGCGGAAATCATGAACTACGGTTCCCGGAACTGACTCATAAACAAAGGATCCGTTCTTCTCAAGCTTTGTGATCTCGTTAAATGTCTTGATCTTGTAGCTGTCACCCATGTACATGAAACCATCTTTCTTTGTCTTAGCTGCAAGCGCATCATTTCCAAAGCTCAGTGCACCATTTTCTTCTTCGCGGATCAGTTCTTCGATTACTGCCATCCCCTTATTCCTCCTACTCGTCGTACCTTTCAAAATTACGTCGGCCGTTATATCCACAGCCATTTTTCATTATAATCGATTCGTGAAATTATTTCCACCAATTCCTGATTTTTTCTACCTTAAAACTTTTCTTAATTTTATTGCCTTTCCAGTGTTTCCTGCCTTCAAGCTCCTTCCGCTGCTTCGGCCTACTTCTCTTTCTTCCCCTTCTTTCGGGAAAATGTAACCTTTTCGTTTTTCACACTGACTGAGACCTTATCACCCTGCTTCAGATTTCCGTTCAGCAGCTCTTCCGCCAGAGGATCCTCCACCCAGGTCTGGATCGCTCTTCGAAGCGGACGTGCACCGTACTTCTTATCATAGCCCTTGTCATAGATAAACTTCCGCAGTGTGTTGCCATAGGTCAGTTTCAGATCCAGCTGGGACTCGGCCCGGCGCGTCAGATCCTTCAGCAGAAGATCCGTGATCTCATGGATATCATCCTGACTCAGCATATGGAACACGATGGTCTCATCGATACGGTTCAGAAACTCCGGCCGGAACATTTGCTTCACTTCTTCCATGACATGATCCTTCATTTCCCTGTGATCACGTTCCTCGGTGTTCTCCTCCGTTACGAATCCAAGGGTCTTCGGATCCACGATTCTCTGCGCTCCCGCATTGGATGTCATGATAATGATGGTATTCTTGAAGTTCACGATCCTGCCGTGGGCATCCGTGATCCGACCGTCATCCAGCACCTGCAGAAGGATGTTGAACACATCAGGATGTGCCTTCTCGATCTCATCAAACAGGATAACGGAGTAAGGCTTCTTCCGCACCTGCTCCGACAGCTGACCGCCCTCATCATAGCCTACATAGCCCGGAGGGGAACCGATCATCTTCGAAACACTGTGCTTCTCCATATACTCCGACATATCCACACGGATCAGACTGTTCTCATCGCCGAACAGCGCCTCCGCCAGTGCCTTGGACAGTTCCGTCTTTCCGACACCTGTGGGGCCAAGGAAGAAAAATGTACCGATGGGCCGTTTCGGATCCTTCAGTCCCACTCTTCCGCGCCGGATGGCCTTTGCCACTGCCGTAACCGCTTCCTCCTGCCCGACAACCCGCTCATGCAGCACCTTCTCCAGCTTCAGGAGTCTGTCCTGTTCGCTTTGTGTCAGACGGGATACAGGGATCTTCGTCCAGATGGATACAACATCTGCGATATCATTTTCGTCGATGGAGAGGCCGTCCTTATCCTTGCTCTTCTGTCTTGCTGCCTCTTCTTCCTTCAGGCGTGCCTGTTCCTTCCGGTACTTCTTCTGGATCTTCATGGCCTTGTCCATGTCACCGTTCATGAGTGCCGTTTCCAGTTCCTGGTTCAGAGTACGGAGACCGGCTTCCCTGTTTTCGGAAAGAACCTTCTTGCCGCCCTCTTCCATGCGCTTCTTTGCCGCAGCCTCATCCAGAAGGTCGATGGCCTTATCCGGCAGATAGCGGTCATTGATATACCGTACGGAATACTTTACCGCTGCCTCCATGGCTTCCTTTGTGATCTCTACCCGGTGATGCACCTCATAGCGGGGCGCCACGCCCTGCAGGATCTCCAGCGCCTCCTTCTCCGTAGGCTCCTCCACATAAACGGGCTGGAACCTGCGCTCTAAGGCCGCATCCTTCTCGATATATTTTCTGTATTCCGCTCTCGTGGTAGCACCGATCACCTGGATCTGACCACGAGAAAGAGCCGGTTTCAGGATATTGGAAGCATCCATGGCTCCCTCTGCCCCACCGGCACCTATGATCGTATGAAGTTCGTCGATAAACAGGATCACATTTCCGGCATCGATCACTTCCTGAATGGTACGCTTGATGCGCTCCTCGAATTCACCACGATACTTGGAGCCTGCCACCATACTGGTGAGATCCAGAGATACGATCCGCTTGTCCCTGAGCGCGATGGGCACCGCACCCTCATGCAGAAGCTGTGTGATCCCCTCCACGATGGCGGTTTTACCCACACCGGCCTCTCCTACGAGACATGCATTATTCTTTCTGCGGCGGCTCAGCACCTGGAGCACCCGCTTCATTTCATCCACACGGCCGATCACCGGATCCAAACCACCCGTCTCAGCCTCCCGGGACAGATCCCGGCTGTACTGATCCAGAGTCGGTGTGGCCGAACGACGCTTCAGCTTTCCGGCCATCAGCGCCTGATAGGTCCGCTCCGCTTCCTTCTCTCTGAGTCCGTCAGCCACCAGAACATCGATGTAGATCCGCTTCCGGTTGACCTTCATCAGATCCAGCATCTGGGACGCCACACACTCCCGGTGATTCAGGATCGCCAGCAGGATGTGCTCCGTACCAACCTCCTTCACACCGTAACGGCGGGACTCCTCTCCGGCATCCGTAAGGATCTCCATGGTCTTCTCCGTGAAGCCGTCACCCTCGGAATTGCTCTTCATTTCCAGCGCCAGATCCTTGGCCTGTCTCAGCATCGCCTGAAAATGTTCCGGCGTCACACCGTTCTTCAGCAGTACTTCCGACGCTACGCCCTTATGAACAGAGATCAAGCCAAACAGCAGATGCTGTGTTCCCACGAATCCGCTGTCCATCTGTTTTGCTATTTTGCTTGCCTCCTGCAGAACCTGCCGGGCAGCCTTGGAGTATTTGTCTTTCATTGTTCGTCAATAGCCTTCCCGATATCGTGCCGCATATACTTGTTATCAAACTGAACCCAGTCCGTTGCGGCATAAGCATTCGCGCGCGCCTCCTGCAGCGTGCGGCCCAGGGCTGTTACTCCCAGGACACGGCCGCCGTTTGTGACAACCTTTCCGTCCTTCAGGGCACTGCCGGAGTGGAATGCGTAATATCCATCCTTTGTTTTAAATGTATCCAGGCCCTTGATCTCAAAGCCCTTCTCGTAATGAACCGGATAACCGTCGGAAGCCAGCATAACGCAGACTGCCGCATTATCCTCAAATTCCAGCTCAATCTGATCCAGAGTCCCGTTCACACAGGCCTCCATTACAGTGAGCATATCATTCTTCATTCGCGGGATCACAACCTGCGCCTCGGGATCACCGAAACGCGCATTGAACTCCAGAACCTTCGGTCCGTCCGGTGTCAGCATGAGTCCACAGAACAGAACGCCCTTGAACTCTCTGCCTTCTGCAGCCATGGCATCGATGGTGCGCTGATATACATGCTCCTTGCAGAAGCGGTCCACCTCTTCCGTGTAGAAGGGGCTGGGTGAGAATGTACCCATACCTCCGGTATTCAGTCCGGTATCGCCGTCTCCTGCACGCTTATGATCCTGTGCAGAGGTCATGGGGCGAATGGTCTTTCCATCGGAGAAGCAGAGAACGGAAACCTCACGTCCGGTCATAAACTCCTCGATGACAATCTTATCGCCTGCGCTTCCAAACTGCTTGTCCACCATAAGGGTCTTAACGCCCTCCATGGCTTCCTCCCTTGTCATACAGATCAGAACGCCCTTACCCAGAGCCAGTCCGTCTGCCTTCAGAACGATGGGGATCTTCGCTGTCTTCAGATACTCCAGCGCATCCTCCGGATTATCAAATACCTCATAAGCTGCAGAGGGGATGTCATACTTCTTCATCAGCTCCTTGGAGAATGCCTTAGAGGCCTCGATGATGGCCGCATTCTTTCTGGGGCCAAATGTGGGGAAGCCCGCATCCAGGAAGGCATCTGCCACACCGGCAGCCAGCGGATCGTCCGGTCCGACGACAACGAAATCCACTTCCTTCTCCTTTGCAAACGCCACCAGCTTCTCTGCATCCATTACGGATATATTTACACACTCAGCAAGCTCGCCGATACCCGCATTTCCGGGTGCCGCATAGATCTTATCCACTCTCGGGCTCTTTGCGATAGCCCAGGTGATTGCATGCTCTCTTCCGCCGCCGCCAACGATCATTACCTTCATAGTTTTTCTCTCCTGTTTTTATCTATCTGATCTACCTGATCTTTCCAGTTGCGATATCATTGATGGCCTGTGGAAGAAGCTTCCACTCTGCCTGCTCCATGATCCGTCGCTGCAGGGTCTCCGGTGTATCCTCCGGAAGCACCTCCACTGCCTTCTGCAGAAGGATGGGTCCAGTATCCGTTCCCTTATCTACAAAATGTACCGTCGCCCCGGACACCTTCACGCCCCGGGCCAGCGCAGCCTCATGCACCTTCAGTCCATAGTAGCCCGTACCGCAGAAGGACGGGATCAGGGACGGATGGATGTTGATGATCCGGCGCTCGTACTTATCGATCATTTCCGGCGGGATCACAACCAGGAAGCCTGCCAGAACGATCAGATCCGGCCGATAGGAATCCACCCTGGCCAGAAACTCCTTGTAAAATGCAGCGCGGTCCGGGAAGTCATGAGGACTTACCACCTCGGCGGGAATGCCCGCCTTTGCCGCACGCTCCAGCGCAAAAACGCCGGGATTGTTGCTGATCACACCCACCAGCTCCGTATTCTGTACAGTACCTGCGGCCACTGCATCAATGATCGCCTGCAGATTTGTTCCGCCGCCGGATACCAGCACTAACACTCTATGCATATCTGTTTTCTCCCTACTGTCTGCATCCGTGAAACCATAAGGTTCACAGGGATATCATACGAATCATCGTCCAATGATCCTACAAAACTATACGAGGGTCACGCCCTTGTCGTCGGCAACGGTCTCACCAACGATATAAGCGGTATCACCTGCTGCCTTAAGCGCAGCGATGGTTCCGTCCGCATCCTCCGGACGAACCGCCAGCACCATACCAAGGCCCATATTGTAGGTGTTATACATCATCTTCTCCTCAACCTTGCCTTCTCTTGCCATCAGCTTAAAGATCTGAGGAACCTCGTAGCTGTCCTTCCGGATCCTTGCTGCGATGCCATCCGGCAGCATACGGGGAATATTCTCATAGAAACCGCCGCCTGTGATGTGGCTGGTTCCCTTGATGGTGATGCCTGCCTGCTTCACGCTGCTGAGCGCCTTCACATAGATCCGTGTAGGCTCGAGCAGTGTCTCTCCCAGAGTTCTTCCCAGTTCCGGGACATAACGGTTCAGAGATTTTGCAGACATGTCAAATATCTTTCTGACCAGGGAGAATCCGTTGGAATGAACGCCGCTGGAAGCGATACCGATGAGGACATCCCCCGGTACGATCCCTGCGCCGGTGATCATTTCCTTCTTCTCAACCACGCCGACTGCAAAGCCGGCCAGATCATACTCATCCTCTTCCATGAGGCCCGGATGCTCTGCCGTCTCACCGCCGATGAGTGCAGCGCCTGCCTGACGGCAGCCCTCTGCAACACCGCTTACGATGGTTGCGATCTTCTCCGGGAAGTTCTTCCCGCATGCGATATAATCAAGGAAAAACAGGGGTTCACCACCGGAGCATGCGATATCATTTACGCACATGGCTACCGCATCGATCCCGATGGTATCATGCTTATCCATAACAAAAGCCAGCTTCACCTTCGTTCCACAGCCATCCGTTCCGGACAGGAGCACGGGCTCCTCCATCCCCTTAATGGCAGACAGGTCAAATGCGCCTGCGAATCCGCCGATCCCTCCGAGCACCTCTGCTCTCTGGGTCTTACGGATGTGTTCCTTCATGAGTTCCACTGACTTGTATCCAGCCTCAATATCAACACCGGAATTCTTATAATCCATTCTCTGATCCTCCTTAGGGTCCTGGGTTCAAAAGTACGTTCCCATTATAGATGAAGTTTCCCTTTTTGTAAACCGCGTAGGCGCCTTTTTTCTTCCTTGTTTATATTTTGCTCGGTTGAATCATCCGGAGGGAAGTGTTATAATCAGATTGGTGTTTTGTAAGCGGAAATGGGGGTTTCCGCTCCAGTTGATAATTGGGGGTAATTGAATGAAATCAGATCACAGACTGAACATCGGTTTTTTTACGTGCCATCTGGATAATGATTATGCATTTGAGATCTGTAAAGGCGTTGAGTACGCCGCCCGGGAGGCAGATGTCAACCTGATCATCTTCCCCGGCATGTATCTGAATGCATCCTATAACGATCCCGTAAACGCAAAGTACGACTATCAGTATAACTCTATTTTCTACTACGCTTC
Organism: uncultured Lachnospiraceae bacterium; assembly: GCA_902792005.1. Classification (GTDB taxonomy): domain Bacteria; phylum Bacillota; class Clostridia; order Lachnospirales; family Lachnospiraceae; genus Eubacterium_Q. The sequence continues at coordinate 18,175 of CADAXW010000010.1, read as the reverse complement.
CCAGAAGACTCTGGACGCCCTGATCGTGTCCATCGGTTCCATCGGAAGCTTTCTTAGCGTGGACGATATCCACTCCTTCCTCCGTCAGTTCAACATCCCCATCCTGGCGTTGGAGATCCCGGTGGAAGGCTACTCTTCCCTTTATACCGACAGCAAGCCCGGTATGCGGGAGGAAGTGGAACATATGATAAAACACCACGGCAAAACAAAGATCGGCTTTGTCAGCGGCCGTAAGGAAAATGATGATGCCCAGGAACGACTGGCTGTTTACCGCCAGGTGCTGGAGGAGAACAACATCCCCTACGACCCGAAGCTTGTAGTATACGGTGATTTCTCCGAATACAGCGAGCGGATCGTGGACCGTCTGCTGAACAACAACCCCGATCTGGAGGCTGTCATTTTTGCAAATGATACCATGACCATCGGAGGTTATCTCTCCATCATGAAGCATGGACGGAAGATCGGCAAGGACATCCTTGTGGCCGGTTTTGATAATGCTCCTGTGGCAGTCACCCACAGTCCGTCCCTTACCACAGTCGATAACAAGATCATGGAGCTGGGCTACAACTCCATTTACCAGACCATTGACCTGATAAAGGATAAAAAGCAGCGCCATGTTGAGCTGCCATCCAGCCTGATCGTCCGGAACTCCTGCGGATGCAATCCATCCTCAGATCCAGAAATACTGGAGCGCGTAAATGCGGCCTTGCCGGACATGGATCCTGCGGGACTGCGGAAAGAGTTTAAGGACCTCTTCCTGTCCCATTATTATTCCTGCTTCTACTCAGAGCGTTTATTCGAGCTGCTGGATCCCTTTATCCTGCGGTTTACTACCGCGGTTTTCCAGAGGAAGAGCGTCACCATATCCCAGCTGCTGGAGGAATTCCATACCCTGCTGGATGATGAGGTGATCCGCTTCTATTTCTCCTACATGAAGGTTGCAAACATGCTCCGAATGCTGGCAGACTTCCTGTCCCACCTCAATATCCAGGCAGCAAGACGGGTAAAGCTCAACGCCATGCTGAACACCATTCAGTCGGAACTTGCCTTTACCATGTCCCGGGAGCTGAACAACGCGACACACCAGCATAAAAGCAGCATCTGGGCTTCCGTATATATCACGAGAGACACCCTCATTTCCAGCGGAAATGAGTCTCTGTGCTTCTCTCTGATCATGGATAAGCTGTACCAAAACGGCGGTTTCCAGAGCTCCTATATCTATCTCTATGATAAAACTGCCACGCAGCTGCCCAACGGCACCTGGCAGATCCCGGACTATGTTATGTTCCAGGCCAGCATGCTGGACGGAAAGGTCACTATCTTCTCAGGGGATGACCGGATCCTTCCTTCCTCCATGATCTTCCAGAACAAGTACACTCCGAACTCCAGAAGACATACCCTGACCATCACCCCCATTTTCACAAATGAGGTGCAGCATGGTCTCTTCGTCAGCGAGACCTCCCTGCAGAATTTCAGTCAGGTCTACTCCACCACACTTCAGCTGGGCACCTCCATGAAGTTCATGGAGCTGATGCGGCAGCAGATCGCCATCCAGAACCGTCTGGAGTCCAGCATGAACGAGATTCGTGAGAAGAATGACCTTCTGAATCATCTCTCTATCACCGATCCTCTGACAGGTCTGTACAACCGCCGGGGCTTCTTCGAAGCTGCGCAGGAGCTCATCACCTCCTCCGGCAGTCGGGGCTGTCCCGCAGTCATCGGTTATGTGGATATGGATAATCTGAAGCAGGTAAATGATATCTTCGGCCATAAGGAGGGGGACTTCGCACTCCGTGCCATTGCCGACACGCTTCGTACGGTAATGCCCGAGGATGCCATCATCGCCCGGATCGGCGGGGATGAGTTTGCCATCTGTGCGATCAATATGGATTCCGGTAACACCAAGAAGCTGAAGGACTCCATGAACAAGCAGGAAGCAAAGCTAAATCGCAGCTGCGGCAAGCCCTATTACATCGAATGCAGCATCGGTCTCGTGGAATTCGATTGCAGCAGTGGCCAGGATTCCGAGGAACTGATGATCAAGGCGGACGAGAAACTCTATATCAACAAACGCCGGAAGCGTAAAAATGTTGTGAAGGAAGAATCAAAGACATAAAAGATATATATATAGATAAAAATAAGGCCTTGCATTTACAAGGCCTTATATATTTCACGGGTTACATCCGCTTTATTCATGGTATAGATATGGATCCCGTCCACTCCGTGCTTCAGAAGATCATCCACCTGCCGGATCGCATAGTCGATGCCGGCTTTTCGCATGCCCTCCGGATCCTCAGAGTACCTGGCGATCAGGTTGGACAGCTCGGTCGGAACGGAAGATCCGGACAGGGACACGCTGGTCCCCAGCTGATTCACCTTGGTAATGGGCATGATCCCCGCATGCAGGGAAGCCTGGATACCCATCCGATCGATGGCTTCACGGAAGCGATAAAACTTCTCATTATCAAAGAACATCTGCGTGATGAGTTCCTCCACGCCGAGATCACATTTCTCCTTCAGAAACTTCAGATCCGTTTCCACATCCGGCGATTCCGGGTGCTTCTCCGGATAGCAGGCCGCAGCAATGCGAAAGCCTCCGAAGTCCCGAATTCCCCTGATCAGATCCGATGCGTAACGATACTCTCTCGCCTCAAACTCCTCCTCTGACATAGTCCGTGGCTTATCCCCACGAAGTGCCAGGATCCGGGTCACTGCCTTCTTCTGAAGCTCCTCCAGGCGTTCCGCCAGGGTATCCTTCGTCATTCCCACAGCAGTCATATGCGCCAGTGCCTGTACATCACAGATATTCTGGATATAGGAACAGATTTTCGCAGTTTTTTTGCTGTTACTTCCACCGGCACCGTAGGTCACGCTGATGTAATCCGGCTTCAGGTCCTCGATTGCGTCCAGTGTCTGAAAGATCTCATAGATATCATCATCCCGTTTCGGCGGGAACACCTCGCAGGAGAACTCGATCTCCTGTCCTGTATATTTATTGCGTATCATAATGGTTCATCCTCTACATATTCCTGCAGGTTACTGTAAATCTCGGGATATTTCCGCTTCAGGCTCATGGGACGGAAGTTCGTATCCACAAAGCCATGGCTGGTCTCTGCTGTATGCAGCAGCTCTCCCTTCAGGTTCTTGATCTCATACTTCAGATTAAAGCGTACCGGTGTCAGCCGGACGATATGCGCGTAAATCTCGATGGTATCACCGAAATGTAACGCATAAGTATAATAATCATGCAGCTCCAGCACAGGAATGATGATCCCCAGCTCCTCCAGCTTGTCATAGGGCAGTCCTGCCTGCTCCATCATATCCAGACGTGCTTCCTCCAGATATCTTGCATAATTGGAATGATGTACCACCTGCATCTGATCCGTTTCATAGTAATTGATCTTACGGCGGTACGGTTTTAACTCTTTCATTACTCCGTTCCACTCTGCCTTTCCGTTTTCTCTGTCTTCGCCTTCGCAGCACTCACAGGTACTGCCGACCGCTCTGCCTTCGCCTTCGCAGCACTCACAGGTACTGCCGGCCGCTCTGCCTTCGCCTTCGCAGCATCCAGCGGCACAGGGGTACGATTCCGGCTCACCGGAGTGCGGTCCGGATTGATGGCCGGACGATTGGAGCTTACCTGCTCCGGTTTCTTCTCCTGCTTCACCGGAGTACGGTCCGAATTGAAACCGGGAATATTCTCTGCAGCCTCGGTATCGGAGCCCTCCAGATCGAACTGGATCTCCATCTGGCTGGCCTTCTCACGTTCAATCGCACGCTGTTTTTCTTTCTCACGATAAAGCTCCACAGACAGCAGCTGCGACAGCTCCATGATCTGGGCATAGCGGTCTTCCTTGGTCAGAGAGTTCAGCGACCGCAGCAGCTCAGCCTTGTTCTCGGAGATTGCCTCCTTCTTTGCCTGAAGCATGCCCTGCATCAGCTTATACTCCTGATCCAACTTATCATAGGCATCCGCCAGCAGATGATCCACCTCCGTCAGCATCTCATCCGTATAGATCAGGGATGCCGCATAGATATCTCCTGCCGTACGAAGCGCCTTCTTCTCCTCCGCGTTCATTTCCGCCGGTGAGAAGTTCATCGGTTCGCCTTCTCTTCGCTTGGTAACGCGGATCCGGCTGGCACTCTTTTCTGCCTCATACAGGATCTTTTCCGCTTCCTTCTTTGCATCATTCAGGATCTTCGCTCTCCGGTCCGTCACCTCGCGGTAAGCCTTCAGCTCCTCACGAACCGTTCCCTCCAGAGAATCGAGCAGATCGATCAGCTCCTCCCTGGCCAGAACGACCTTTGATGGCTGCAGCGGAAAGTTCTGTCCCTCCACTACGCGTTTACGGATCTCATCTATAATAGCTACGGAACGATCTTTTTCCATATCTGCGTCCGTCCTTTACTCTTAAATGTTGCTGCGCCCGTCCCTGACAGTGAGACCCGGGGAGCGCATACACGAACCCTATTTTACAACATTTTCGATAAAAATAAAAGTAAAAAACACGACCGTGACGGATCACGGTCGTGTATGAATCATGATTATTCTTCTGACTAGCCTCTCTTCAGGAAATCAGGGATCTTGATGCCCTGTCCGCCTGCCTTCTGTGCCGGAGCTTCCGGAGCGGGTGCAACCGGTGTCTGTGCTGCCGGAGTCGGAGCTGCCGGAGCTACGGCTGCTACTGCCGGCTTCGGTGTCGGAGCAGTTGCCTGCGGCTGGTTCAGGTTAATGGAAAGCGGAACCGGCTGAACGCTGCTCTTCGGCTTGCTGCTGAAGGACGGATTCTGAATTCCCTTCTGCTCAAAACTTGAAGTCTTGATCACGGGAGTTGACTTTCTCGAAGGGATGCTTACTCCGCCGCCCTTTCCGCCTTCTTCAAGGCCGGTTGCGATGATGGTAATGCTTACATCCTCGCCTGCCACGTCGTTATCAACGGTACCGAAGATGATATTTGCCTCGTCGCCTGCCTGCTCTGTCAGATATGTGATCGCATCGTATGCCTCTACGATACCTACATTTCCGGAGAAGTTTACGATGATATCGGACGCACCGCTTACAGTTGTCTCAAGCAGCGGAGAATCCATAGCCTGCTTGATGGCATCGACTGCCTTGTTATCACCGGATGCCTGTCCGATACCGATATGAGCTACGCCCTTGTCGCGCATAACTGTCTGGATATCTGCAAAGTCGAGGTTGATGAGACCCGGCTTGTTGATCAGGTCTGTTACGCCCTGAACACCCTGCTGAAGAACTTCGTCTGCCTTCTTCAGAGCATCCGGGATGCTTGTACGCTTATCGCAGATCTGAAGCAGCTTGTCATTCGGGATCACGATCAGTGTATCAACATTGTCACGCAGCTTTGCAATACCGTTCATGGCATTGTTCATACGCGGCTTTCCTTCGAAGGAGAAGGGCTTTGTTACTACGCCGACTGTAAGGATACCCAGGTTACGTGCGATCTCGGCAACCACCGGAGCAGCACCTGTACCGGTTCCGCCGCCCATACCGCAGGTAACGAATACCATATCGGAATCCTTAATGATATCATTGATCTCTTCTCTATTCTCTTCTACTGCACTTGCACCGATCTCCGGCTTAGCACCTGCGCCAAGACCCTTGGTAAGCTTCTCACCGATCTGGATCTTTGTTGTAGCGCGGCTAAGGGACAGCGCCTGCTTATCCGTATTGATCGCTATCAGTTCTACACCTTCAACATTCTCATCGATCATGCGGTTCACCGCATTGTTGCCGGCACCACCGACTCCGATCACAAGAATTCTAGCTGGTGTCTTCTCGTCATTAGATTTAATCTCAAGCAAGGTTTCTTCCTCCTTATATAAAAACTAACCTGTATTGTTCGTAATCATACATAGTACATGATACTTGTTTTTCCGTGTTTCTGCAACAAAAAATTATATTTTTTGTCTATTTTTCCTTAAAACTGGCCGTCGCGGTATCGGAATCAAAATCTTTCATATAGAGGGTTCCTTTCTTCCCCTTCAGGCCCATTAAAATGCTTCCCAGATTCATCATCTGTTGATTGAGATGCGTGCCGTCACCCAGCTCGATCTCGATCTTCTCATGCCTCAGAATGATCTCACCTTCCTTCGTGAAGGCGATCCGGTCGATCTTCAGCCCGTACTTCTCCACCAGCTGCGTGATGGTGAGGATCTGATCGAAGCGCTCCTTGTCGCTGACCGGCAGCTCCTCATTTAAAACCCAGGAGGAAATGTTCAGACCGTCAATGGTGGGAACCCCTTCCTTCCGATCCTCGGTGGACTCCAGAACGATACCGTCCCGGTCGAAATATACGTAGCTGTCCATATACTCAAGGCAGCCCGCCACCGACTTCTCATATACCGTAGCCGACAAGGTATTCTTGTCAATAAACTCGATATCCAGCTTTGCCACAAATGGGATATCCTGTATGGGGCTGAGCTTGTTCTTCAGCCAGAGAAGCAGGATGTTCCCCATGGGAGCCTCCTCCCGGATCACCTCCTTCACCCGATCCTCCGAGGAAAGAACGCAGCCTGCCACCTGAATGTTGTCCAGTTTAAATGTGCTGATGTACCACGCGCCTCCGCCCAGAAGCAGAAGAATGATCAGGAGTATGATGTATCTTTTTTTCAAACAGTCACCTCCTTCTCTTCCCTGATCGGGACGATCTGGCGTGACACAGATAGGACGATGCCCATCTCAACCAATAGGAAACTTAGCGAGGATCCACCGTAACTGATAAATGGCAGCGTGACACCTGTATTCGGGAACAGGTTCGTCACAACGGCGATATTAAGCGCCACCTGGAAGCCGATATGCGCTATGACTCCCGTAACCAGCAGAGCTCCAAACCGATCCGGTGCCGCCTCCGCAATGAATTTAAATCTCCAGAGCAGCATGCCGAAAACGATGATAAGCGCAATACCGCCCACAATGCCAAGCTCCTCGCAGATCACGGAGAAGATCATATCATTGTGCGCCTCCGGCACATATCCAAGCTTCTGTACACTCTGTCCCAGCCCCCTGCCAAAGAGTCCGCCGGAACCGATGGCATAAAGTGCCTGCATGGTCTGATAGCCGTTTTCGGAATGCTCCGGATCCAGCCATGCTGTGATACGGTCACCACGATAGGAAGCACCCTTTACACCCAGGTAGGCAAAAAGTGCCAGCACCGCAATGATAATGACCAGATATCTCTTCTTCGGTGTGACTACAAACCAGACCGCAACTGCGATCACGGCGCAGACACCGGTGGTACTCAGATTCTCTTTTACGATCAGCGCGCAGACAATGCCGGCCACCGCAAATGTGGGGAGCAGTCCGCTCTTCGTCTTCAGCCACGAGGTCTTGGTCGAGCAAATATAAGCCATGTAGATGATCAGTGAAACCTTCGCGATCTCAGAGGGCTGAAATGAGATAAATCCCAGGTTGATCCAGCGCTGTGCACCATGGCTGGCAGCACCCATGATGAAAACCGCGATCAGAAGGATGATGGTTATGATCATGATCACCTTGCTCCATTTCATCAGGAGCTGATAACGTATCTTGGATACGCCGATCATGATGATAAAACCTACGGCTCCGAACAGGAGCTGCCGCTTCAGGAAGTATGCACTGTCATCATAGGATACACTGGCTTTATAAGAGCTGATACTGTATACCATCATGAGTCCGAAAAGAAGCAGGAAAAGAATCAGAAAAAGGGACGGATAATCAAAATACGTCCCGCGCACCCAAAACGGTTTTCCCTTCCTCTCCCTCTTCTTCTTTGTCAAGCCTCTAACCCTCCAGCTGATTTACATACTCCTTAAACAGCTCTCCACGCTGCTCATAACTCTTAAACATATCCCAGCTTGCACACGCCGGGGACAGCAGTACCGCTTCGCCCTCTTTTGCGTGATCATAGCTGAACTTTACCGCCTCTTCCAGAGACTCCACAAAAACGATCTGTGTAAAGTTGTGAAGCCTTGCGCAGTCCGCGATGGCCTGTGCCGTCTGGCCGAGAAGCACCAGGAACTTCACCTTTCCGTCAAAGGCTTCGATCCATTCATCATAAGAGGATTTCTTATCATACCCTCCGCCGATCAGGATCGTCGGCTTCTGCATCGCCTGGATTGCCTTAATGGCCGCATCCGGATTGGTTCCCTTGGAATCGTTGTAGTAATCAACTCCATTCAGGGTACGAACATACTCGATCCTGTGTTCCACTCCCATGAAGCCGGCGATGGTAGAACGGATGATGTCGGTAGAAATGCCCATATAATAGCTGATGGCCGCAGCAGCGAGTACATTTTCCACATTATGGGTTCCCAGGATGCGGATCTCCGATACCGGCATCAGGGTTATTTCCTTTTCTCCATCGCGAATGATGATCTCGCCGTCCTTCGTGAAAACGCCCTGCTCCAGAGCCGTGAGCCGGCTGAAATAGATCACCTTTACATTCTTCAGCTGCTCCGCTCTCCTTAGCACCTCCGGATCATCATAGTTCATGACGCAGATATCATCCTGAGTCTGATTTTCTGTGATGCGCATCTTCGCAGCCGCGTAGTTTTCAAAGGTATAATGACGATTTAAATGATCCGGCGTCAGATTCAGCACCGCTGAAACCTCCGGATGAAATTCATGAACGGTTTCCAGCTGGAAGGAACTGATCTCCGCTGCTATCAGCTGTCCCTCCTTCGTGTCATCGGCAAACTGCGTAAAGGGAGTTCCGATATTTCCCACCACAAGACTGTCCGGAGCCGCTGCACGGAAGATCTCTCCCACCAGCGTTGTGGTGGTTGTTTTTCCGTTGGTTCCGGTGATGGCTGCGATCCGGCCTCTGTTAAAGTAGTAGGCCAGTTCGATCTCACCCCAGATGGGAACACCTGCATCACGCACGCGGTTTACAAAGGGAGCATCCAGTGCGATCCCGGGACTGATCACCATCAGATCCGCTGTCTTCATCGTCTCAACTGACATGCTGCCCAGCACGATCTCCACCCGGTCCTTCTGCTCGATATCTGCCAGAACCTTTTCCTTATCCAGGGCTTCATTCTGATCAAACAGTATTACACTCGCGCCATTCCGAAGCAGAAGTCCCATGGAGCTGATCCCGCTCTTTCCGGCACCTGCTACGATCACTCTTTTATCTTTCATTTATACTCTCCTCTGTTTTACACCACGTCATCCCAAGCAGAAGAGCTAAATTACAGCCCTCCGCTCAGGATGCAAAAAGGGATCAGCACTGCTGCATCTGATCAAAAGGTAATAAAATGTCCCCACATTTTCTCCGGCGTCTTTGCCCACGCCGGTCTCTCCTGCAGATGCAGCTTACGTGCTACGGATATCCCGTTATTCACATGATCACCGATTTCTCAGTTCGTCCACCGTTCCGGGAGGAGGCTACTCCCCGCCTGTATCATCGCCGGTTTCTTCACCGCCGTCTTCTCCTCCGGTGTCGTCGCCTCCGGAGTCATCTCCGTCATCCTCGCCACCGTTATCTTCGTTTTCACCGTCGTCTCCGCCGGTATCCTCGTCGGCATCCTCGTCCTCGCCGCCGCCATCGTCTGTATTATCTCCGTCCTCTCCTTCTACCTGTTCGGCATCCGGATTGGCTTCCTCATCTTCTTTATCCTTATCCTCATCATCATCCGTGTCCTCATCATCCTCGTCCGTATCTCCGGCCGGATCACGGTCATTATCCGTCGGGCTGTCCTCCGTGAACACGGGGCTCACCGGATCATCCACCTTTTTGATATCCTCAGGCTTTACATCATTGGTTCTGTAAATGTTCATGTACGGGAAGAGGTCGCTGGCAATATACTGGAACAGTGTGGTCCCCGCACCACTCATATCCTGCTCCGGTACATCCGGTTCATCTACTACGCAATAGATCATGACCTCCGGATTCTCCACCGGCGCAAACCCGATAAAGGAAAGAATAAAGTTACCTTCATTTCTGGGCCACTTCTCAGCAGTACCTGTTTTACCGCCGATGGTATAACCCTCGATGGCTGTACGCCAGCCGGTACCATTCTCAACCACGCCCTGAAGCATCTTGCACATCTTCTCAGAGGTCTCGGTGGAAATGGTGCGGCGCACCAGGATATTATCATAATTCTTGATCACATTTCCGTGCTCGTCCTTGATCTGACGCACCAGATTCGGACGATAGTAATATCCACCGTTAATGACGGAGCAGAATGCCGTACCCAGCTGGATCATGGTAACGGACACACCCTGTCCAAACGACGAGGTTGCAAGCTCAACTTCATTCAGCTTGTCCTCATCAAAGATCAGGGAGGACAGAGAGTCGCTGTCCATCTCGCCGTAGATATCGATACCGGTCCTCTGGCCAAAGCCGAACAGACTCTGATTCTTTGCAAAGATGGTACGTCCCATCAGAGCACCGATCTGCATGAAGCTGTCATTGCAGGAATATGCAAGGGCCTGAGACAGATTCAGTGTTCCGTGGCCGTCATGCTCGGAGCAATAGATATCATAGTCCGCCACCTGCTGATGACCGTCACAGTAGTAGGTCTCGTCGCCGGTCAGAACGCCCTCTTCGATCGCGCCCGCCAGGACGAAGGTCTTATAGGTGGAACCCGGCTCAAATGTATCGCTGAGAACGAAATTACGCCATACCTTATTCAGCGAGTCCAGTCGTTTCTCATCATCCAGCTTCGCGATCTTGGCTTCAAACTGCTTGTCGGAAAGCTTGGGATACTGATACCTTGTAGATTTCAGACTATAGGCATCGTTGGGATCATACTGATGCAGGTTATACATCGCCAGAACCTCACAGGTCTTGGGACGCATGACCAGAACGGAGATGTTCTTCGGATTCATCTTCTTCTGCAGCTTCTCCGCATTTTTCTGAACGATCTTCTGAACCTCGGCATCGATGGAGGTTACCAGATTATATCCGTTGGTAGCCGGTTCCGTGATCCGTTCCAGGTTATAGCTATCATTCAGATACGCATAGGTACGTCCGTTGGTCCCGTTCAGCTCATCATTGTAAGCACCCTCGAGACCGCCGATCCCCTCATTTCCGCTGACTACGAAGCCAAGCATATGGCATCCCAGTTCCTTGTAAGGATATACGCGTGTGTAATCCTCCTCAAACCAGACGCCTATGATGTCTCCTCCCTCATCGGACTCCCTGAAGTCGTTAAAGGCCTTAACCTCTTCATAGGTCAGGTGTTTTTTTACCACCTTGTAGAAGGACTCCTCATCCTTCAGACAGTTATCGATGGTCTCCTTTGTGACACCAAAAAACTTCACCAACGCGTCCGTGGTTGCTTTGCGATAGTCTTCGTCCTTCACAATGTTCGCGGGCTCGATGATGAGGCTGTAAATCTTATTACTTGTAGCAAGAACCGTGCCATTGCAATCTAAAATATCACCCCTCCGATACGGAACCGTGATACTTTCATAATTCCTCTGGCTGAGCACCTCTTTTTCATATTTGGCGCCCTTGGTTTTGTTGATGTAAACCAGTGTTCCGATGAGCACTGCGAACGCCAGTGATATTAACGCCATCACAAGTGTCAGGCGTCGGCGCATCCACCGGAGGAACACCTTCCTCTTTCTTTTCTTCATGTTCGATGCCTTAATAGTCTTAAATGAAAAGCGAAGTCCTGAGACAATTAATTTGCCTCAGGAACATCCTTTAACTGCTTTACATAGTCTTCATTTGCACTTTCGTAGTATACGATCTGTCCCTTCTGGGAGTATACCATACCCAGTTCCTTTGTGGCTACAGTGTATACCTTATCCAACGAATATTTACTCTCCAGCAGGTCCGAATATGCAGCGTTATTCGCTTCCATATCCTGGATCTCTTCCTGCATGGAATGAATATTTCTTTCCTGATTGCTTACCTTGCTCTGAAGGGTCAGCATGACAACACAACTGATGATCATGACCAGAAGCGCGATCCCAAGAACCATCATGTAACCTCTGTCGAAATACAGAGATCTCTCAGCGCGGGCCGCTGCTTTCGGATATGTAACATTTTCCGGTGTTCTCTTCGGTCTTCTTGCGGGCTGCTGCGGGCGGCGGCGTCTTTCAGGAACTGCCTGATACTGTGTCCTGCGAACGGTACTGCCATCCACATAATACATCTGACGTACTCTTCTTTCTCTCTCTTCTCTCACCACGAACGACATTCCCCTTTACTTCTTCTCAAATACCCTCAGTTTTGCACTCTTTGATCTCGGATTCTCCTCCTGTTCCTTTGCGTCCGGAATGATGGGCTTTCTGGGATTCGCCTTTCCCAGGGATACCCTTCCGCATACGCATACCGGAAAATCCGGCGGGCAGATACAAGGGTTCTCTGCCTTACGCATCGCCTGTTTTACGATCCTGTCTTCCAAAGAATGGAAGGTGATGATACAAAGCCTTCCTCCCGAAGAAAGTCTTGCGATCATCTGATCCATCGAATCCTCCAGAACCTGAAGCTCCCGGTTGAGTGCGATCCGGATCGCCTGATAGGTTTGTTTGGAGGGGTGCCCTCCATTCCGCCTGGCGCGGGCGGGAATGGAGGACCTGATAAGCTCATTTAATTCAAATGTAGTGGTGATCTCAGCTTCCTGCCTCTTTCTGCAGATGCTTGCGGCAATCTGTCTTGCAAAGGGCTCCTCTCCGTAATCACGAATGATACGGGCGAGATCAGCTTCACTGTAATTATTCACGATATCCCGGGCTGTTTCCGGGTTTGACTGATCCATCCGCATGTCCAGCGGTGCATCCGTCCGATAGGAGAAGCCTCGTTCGCCGTTGTCCAGCTGATAAGAGGAAACCCCAAGATCCAATAGAATACCGTCTACCTGGTCGATTCCGAGATCGTCCAGAACGGAAGCGAAATTAACGAAATTACTTTTTATCACAGTGGCCCGGTCTGAAATGGCCGAAAGCCTTTGTTTCGCTGTTTCAACGGCTGTACTGTCCTGATCCAGACAGATCAGTCTGCCCTTATCGGAAAGCCGTTTCAGTATTGCTGAGGAATGGCCTGCTCCGCCAACCGTTCCGTCCATGTAGATCCCATCGGGTCGGATGTTCAGATGGTCCAGGACACTGTCCAGCATGATGGGAACATGGCAGAATTCCATTTGCTTCTCCTTTTAGAAATCGATGTCGCTTTCCTCCAGCATTGCGAAGATCTCTTCTCTGGTTGCTGTCTCTTCGATCTTCGTCTCTTCCCAGGCGTCCTGACTCCAGATCTCTGCCTTTTCACCAACACCGGCGATCACGATATCCTTCTCGATCCCACAGATCTTTCTGAGTTCTGCCGGAATAACGGTACGTCCCTGGCTGTCCATATTGCAGTCCACTGCATTGGACTGGAAGTAACGCTTCAGGGTACGGTTCTGACTTTTGGAATTACCCAGGAGGCTAAGCTTCTCTGTGAACTTGTCCCATTCCTCTTCCGAGTAAAGGTTGATACACTTTTCAACTCCCAGCGTCATTATGAAGTTGGTACCAAGTCCGTCTCTCAGTTTGGAGGGAATGATCAGCCGTCCCTTGCCATCGACGCTATGGTAATATTTTCCTCTTAAATTCTTAGACACGTCGATCGATCCCCTTCGAGTTTTTCGAACTCTTTCGAACATTCGTTCATCCACTTCGTGGTTTTTCGATTCATGTTCACACCACTTCTCTCCACCACACGTCTATGATACCCCATTCAACGAAGATTTGCAAGTAAAGAATCCTCATTTTTCCATGTATTTTTCACAAATTTTCGGCTGATTATTTGGCTTTTTGCACAAAAAAAGAACCGCTTTTTCAGCGGTTCTTCAATATATAGTAGTGGAGGGGATCCACCCTACCATATCTAGTTTTGAGGGTTATTTTTCCGGCTTCTCCGTTTTGCCGGAATCCCCTGATTTTTTCTTATTTTCCGTGGTTTTTTGAGGTTTTTCTGACGTCACGTCTGTCACATTTTCGGAAGGATCATCCTCCACTTCCGTGTCAGTCTCATGGGTATTTCCCTCCACCGAGACTCCATCCTTCTCCTTAATGACTCCATAATAGGAAATATAATCCTTCTTCCAGGGATGAAGAGGCACTTCCCCTCCTCTCCGGAGCTTCAGATAGTTCCGAACCAGAACTGCAACGCCGGTGATCAAACAGAGAACAGCAACCACCTGGCTTACCTTCAGCGGTCCGATCATCAGGGAATCGGTGCGATTACCCTCGATCAGGAAACGGCCAATACCGTAGAGCGCGATGTACATCATGGAAAGCTCGCCATCGAACTTCTTTCTCTTACGATACCAGAGAATGAACAGCAGGATCGCCAGATTCCACAGTCCCTCCAGAAGGAAGGAGGGAACCACCGTGATACACTCCTGATCGTGGATTATCTCCGTGTTGTTCATCATTTCATCCGTGATGACACCGGAACCCTGGTAGTAGGACAACAGCCCCTCCGACCGATAGTACTCCACCGGAATGCCCATCCGAAGGAAGCCGCTTGTATAGCTTCCGAATACCTCACGGTTGAAGAAGTTACCCCATCTGCCCATGATCTGTCCGATGAGGATTCCAATTACGATATTATCAGCAAAATGTGGCAGCTTGATCTTCTTCTTTTTTGTATAGATCCAGGAGACGGTGACGCCTGCGATGATACCACCGTAGATGCCGAGACCTCCCTGACGGATATCGATCATCCTGCGGAGAGACTCACCGAAGCTGATGCCCTCTCCCACATATTCACTCAGATTAAATAAGATATAGTAGATCCTCGCTCCCAGAATGGTGGGAATGATCATCCAAAGCCAGTAATCCAGATACTCATCATTTCCGAAGCCGGTATGCTTTCCCTCCCGGATCGCAAGCACCAGTGCCAGCATAAACCCGAGGGCTATGATGAGTCCGTAGAACTTCACCTCGAAGCCGAAGATTGTAAAACCCGAGGGCACATTTGAAAAATAGATGCCAAGTCCCGGGAAGAATATTCCTTCCATGTGTTACCTCTTTTACATTACCTCTGTTAGACGTTGAACTTGAACAGGATCACATCGCCATCCTGAACCACATATTCCTTTCCTTCCTGACGAACCAGGCCTTTCTCCTTTGCAGCAGCCATGCTTCCTGACTCGATCAGATCCGTGTAGCTTACGATTTCGGCCTTGATAAAGCCCCTCTCGAAATCGGAATGGATCTTGCCCGCAGCCTGTGGCGCCTTGGTTCCCTTGGTGATGGTCCACGCTCTGGACTCTGTGGGGCCCGCAGTCAGATAACTGATGAGTCCCAGGAGGCTGTAACTTGCCCGGATCAGCTTATCCAGACCGGACTCCGAAAGGCCCAGATCAGCAAGAAACTCTGCCTTTTCGTCATCATCCAGCTCCGCGATCTCCTCTTCCATCTTGGCAGAAATGGTGAATACCTCACTATGATTCTCAGCAGCAAACTCTCGCACGCGGTTTACATAATCATTTCCTGCACCATCATCCGCCATATCATCCTCCGCCACATTTGCAGCAAAGATCACCGGCTTGGCGGTCAGAAGGTTGTACTCCTTAAAGTATCCCTCTTCATCCTCGTCCTGAGGCTCAAAGCTGATGGCCAGCTTTCCTGACTCCAGATGCTCCTTCAGACGATTCAGCATATCCACTTCCTTTGCGGCCGTCTTATCGTTGCGGGCAACACGGATCTGCTTCGCCAGGCGGCGTTCCAGAACCTCGATATCTGCAAAGATCAGCTCCACATTTATGGTATCAATATCCCGGATCGGATCCACGGATCCTTCCACATGGATGACATCATCATCCTCAAAGCAGCGAACCACATGAACGATGGCGTCGGTCTCACGGATATTTGCGAGAAACTGGTTTCCAAGTCCCTCTCCCTTGGATGCACCCTTTACCAGACCTGCGATATCCACGAATTCGATCACAGCCGGTGTCGTCTTGGCCGAGTCATACATCTTAGTCAGTACATTCAGCCGCTCATCCGGTACAGCAACCACACCGACATTCGGGTCGATGGTACAAAACGGATAGTTGGCCGACTCAGCTCCCGCCTTAGTCAGAGAGTTGAACAGTGTACTCTTTCCGACATTCGGTAAACCTACGATACCTAATTTCATATCTCAATTATCTCCTTTAAAGTTCCTTTATTTTACGGGCTTTCCGCGATTCATGGTTTTGACCGAGTACCACATCGAGTACCACGGAGATGAATTTCGCATCAAGTTTTATACCACTTTTAACGCGTCAGCCACTAAGTCAATTTCTCTATGCTTTTCATCTTCTGTAATATGAACATACAGATTCATGGTAATACCAATGTTGGAATGACCTAAAATCTTCTGCAGGGTCTTGGGCTTCATCCCGCCTTCAATGCATCTGGTAGCAAAAGTATGTCTCAAGACATGCATTGAAAATCTCGGAATGCCTACACGGTCGCAATACTTAAAAAGCCCTGTATCATAAGTGCTGTTCTTGACCGGTGTTCCCTTTCTGCAAAGAAAAACGATATCTTTCCATTCCATCGGCACGAGCTTTAAGCTCTTATTCTTCGATCTCTGATTTTCAAGAATACGAATCGCTTCGTCTGTAAGAGGAATTGTACGGTAGCCGGATTTGCTCTTAGGTGGACCCACTCTCCATTCACCTACCTTGTAGCGATATTCCATCGTCCTCTCAATCTTCATAGTGCGATTTTCGAAGTCGATGTCATTCCACTTAAGTCCTATAAGTTCTCCTGTACGAAGACCGGTCTGTAATACGAAACGGTACTGATTCTCGTAGCTGTAACCCACTACAGCATCCAGGAACTTCTTTTGAACGTCAATCGTAAGGGCTTCTTTCTTATCTGACGGCTTTCCCATATCGCTCTTTAATGATTTCTTGCAAGGATTCGTGATGAGTACATCATTCTCCCTGGCAAACTCAAACATATTAAAAAGAGCAATCCGCGTCTGGTATATGGTGGTTGTCTTATAGCCTTCGTCTGCCATATTAGAAAAAATCTTCTGGCAATGAATCGGCTTAACATCCGTCAAAAGTTTATTACCAATAACGCCCTTGATATTACGCTCATACCGTTCTGAGTAAT
The DNA here is from genome assembly GCA_902792005.1 of uncultured Lachnospiraceae bacterium. Lineage (GTDB taxonomy): Bacteria > Bacillota > Clostridia > Lachnospirales > Lachnospiraceae > Eubacterium_Q. Next base: position 1,122 of record CADAXW010000010.1, on the reverse strand, counting down.
TTCTGACCGTATTGGGTCTTACTGTCTGCTTCTTTATCCCTATCCAATAATCAAACCAGGAATCTACGAGCATATCCGTAGCCTGGTCCAAGTCACTGTGTTGGTCTATGTAAGTAGCATCAGCAAGCCACTGTTTTACCTCTTGTAGTTTCTTGGATCTCTTCGTCCTGCGCTTTCCAAATTTATCAACAAATCTGGCAAAATATGTCCCATTTGGCTGCTGAACGATTCCTGCTCCAATCTCCTTTCCTTTGAGATCTTTTCCCATTTAAGGCTCCTTTCTAAGCTATAAGAGCCCCAAATTAGCACGATATATTTTACACTAATCGGGGCTCAAATGCAATGTTGTTTCATTTTTTTGATGGTTAAAAAAAAGCGTGATTAACGGTTTTGTCAGTGATACCCTATATTTCTATGTTGTCCGAAATAAACTTCTCAAATTCCTTTCGCTTAACCAGTTTCTTCTTGCCTACATATAAAACAAATGGACATCGCGGCAATCTGAGAAGACTCTCCAATTTGTTGATGCCAATATTGGAATACTCAGCAGCTTCCTTTATGGTGAGTGCGACTTTGCACTGAATTGGAACCGTCTGAACCTCTGCCTGTTCCTTGGCATACATACCGGATTCTCGGTAATCTCTGTCAGATATAACATTCATCTCGCTCACCTCCCCTGCAGTTCATTTCCAGGCATTCTAGGATTTCCTCCCGGATTTCTGCACGGATATGCTCCATGCGTTTCTTGATAAACTTCAATAGTCATAGGTGTCTCACCTCCTACTTAGGACTGGAGATGAACGGCGAGGTATGCACAATCAGAATATTAGTAAAGTACAAAAAATGGCGAAGTAATCAAACTCCGCCATTTTCCGCGTTGAAGAAGTATTTATAACAGATGGAGACATCATGATCTGATCAGAATTCTGAGGAACGATGATCTGTCCGACGAAGATCGATATCGTACCCTTTTCCTGGAATCAAAAGTAAAGCAACATTCCATTTACTTGAACGGACGGTTGACATTTATCCCCCTTCGCATCTGCTCCTCGACCATGTAACAATGTGTTCATCAGTGATCATTGAGCACATGTCATTGTTATTGGTAACCAGTGCGACCTT
>CADAXW010000009.1 GCA_902792005.1 uncultured Lachnospiraceae bacterium | reverse complement strand
GTCCGTTCGCTCCGTTCGGTCCAGCCGGTCTTCCCTGGGGTCCGTTCGCTCCGTTCGGTCCAGCCGGTCTTCCCTGGGGTCCGTTCGCTCCATTCGGTCCAGCCGGTCTTCCCTGGGGTCCATTCGCTCCGTTCGGTCCAGCCGGTCTTCCCTGGTGTCCGTTCGCTCCGTTCGGTCCAGCCGGTCTTCTTGGAGCTCCATTTGGTCCGCCCGGTACCGGTCTGCCGGTCTTCGGAGCCGGACGCTTCTTCTTCTTTTTCTCTTCCGGCTTATCCAGCTTTGGAACAGCCTTTACATAGTAATAATAGTCATCATCTTCAAACTGGACTCGTTCCACATGCTTGAAGTCCAGAACACCCTTGACGGCCTCGATCACAAGTCCGATGAGCATTCCGACGAGAGCTCCTCCCATAACGGAAGACATATCCGGCGTCTCTTTGAAGATCGATCCCGTGATCATGGAGAGGATGATGATAAACAGCGCCGCAGCTGCCACAGCCGCATAGTGTGAAAACGGGAATGAAAAACGATACACGATAAATGCAAGCACGACCGCAAGTGCAAAAACGATCATGACCATATACATCTCATTATTCTTCAGGAAATTCTTAACGAAGTAACCAAGTACCTCAACCTTGGAATCATCCACTGCGGAAATGAGCTGTGTATTTACCTCGGCAACGCAGCCTGAGAAATGATACAGCATTACACCGAAGGCTGCAGGAAGTGCCCCGCCGATACCGGAGATCACCATGATCAGGATCGGTGCAAGATAAGGCATACCAATGGCGTAGCAGATGGGTACCAGGAAGATGGCATAGGCAAACTTGGGGAAGAAACGGATGTACATGCAGTACATCACCATGAATACCACCGAGAATGCAAGTCCTACTTCCAGGTTCACTACGAAGCAGTTCACACCGATCACCGCACCTGCGGCAAATACCAGGAAACCATCCGGCAGAACAGCACAAAGCACCGCCAGCAGGAAGATCACCAGCTGTCGGTCAAACAGGTCCACATAGTGGAACATGGTATGAACATTTGTAAATACAAGAAAACACCAGATCAGTTTGAGAATGGGGAAGATGATCTCTTCATACTTTCGAATGAATTCCCGAATCTTATTCTTGATCTTGAACAACTCTTTCATTCTTCGCTTCCCCTCTCATCCTTCAACATTTCGTCCAGGGCCGGATCATCTCCTCCGATACTCTGGCTCACCCGGATCGCCTTCGGCTTCTCCGGATCCATCTCCGTCTCAAAATCAATCGCCTGTGTAGGTCCATCCTCATACTCCTCATCCTCTGCCATCTGGATCAGGCGTTTCAGATTCCGGTTATACTCGATCAGTCCCTTCTTTGCTGATTGATATCGGATATGGTAGATAAGAAATGCAATCATATACATGACGCCTGCAAAGCAGACATAACCAAGCATCAGCTTTCCGATCACACTGAAGTAGTCCATGTTATTGATCTCACGGAGCAGATTCTCGAACTGGTAGAATACATAGGAGGCAACGATCAACCAATAGGTGACCGTTGCTACCAGTACTGTGCGAATGCACCCAAGCCGGACATAGTCCTCTCTGTAATAGCGTGCAAGGACCAGACTGCCGAACTCTTCATTTTTCTCGTATATGGTGACCCGCGTCATCAGGCGGATCTTCTCCTCATTCAGCATAAAGATCTCCTTCGATAGGAAAACATACTTGGTTCTATTTTATGTTAAACTGTATAAAATATCAAGTTTATTCTTTATTCTGCGAACGTTTCCCTGATCGCTTCTCTGAATATTTTTATGAATATTTTTACAGAGTGTCGATCACTTCCAGAGTACGCTCCCGATTCATCTTCACGCAGAGATCGATGAAATCCTGCAGCGCGATACCATTCATCTGCTTGTTGCCGCGCACATTTACGGAAACGGTGCGATTCTCCGCTTCCTTATCACCCAGCACCAGGATGTACGGATCCTTATACTTCTTGAAGCCCTTGATCTTGGTCTTCATATTCTCATCGCTGTAGTCTGCCTCCACGCGGATACCGGCCTTGCGGAGCAGAGTCTCCACTTCCTTCGCATACGCGTTGTGCTCTGTACGAATGGGAACGATGCCCACCTGATACGGAGATGCCCAGAACGGAAATGCGCCCTTGAAGTTCTCGATCAGGATTCCGATGAAACGCTCAAAGGATCCGAAGATGGCACGATGGATCATAACCGGACGCTTCTGAGTTCCGTCGGCTGCGATGTACCGGAGGTCAAAGTTCAGCGGAAGCTGGAAGTCAAGCTGAATGGTACCCATCTGCCACTCACGGCCGATGCAGTCCTTCATCTTCAGGTCGATCTTCGGGCCATAGAAGGCTCCGTCGCCTTCATTGATCTCATACTGACCTTCCCCGTACTTCTTGTCCAGGATACGCTTCAGGGAAGCCTCAGCCTCATCCCAGAGCTCCGGTGCGCCCATGAAATCATCGGGACGTGTGGAAAGCTCAGCCACATAGGTCAGGCCAAATGTTCCGTAGATCTTCTCGGCGATATCCATGATATCGGAGATCTCCTGCTCGATCTGATCCTCCATAAGGAAGGTGTGATCGTCGTCCTGATGGAACATTTGCACACGGAACAGACCGTTCAGCTCGCCGGACTTTTCACGGCGGTGAATGACCTGGGTCTCGCTGTAGCGAAGGGGCAGCTCCTTGTAGCTGTGCATGGTATTCTTGTATACGTTGATGGCGTTGGGGCAGTTCATGGGCTTGATGGCGTACTTGATGTCCGTCTCGATCTTCTCCTCACCGCTCTCCTCGTCCGTGCAGGCGTTGGTCACAAGGAACATATTCTCTCCCACAGCGTTCTGTGGTTGATCACCGGCGCCAGGATCTCCTGATAGCCGTACTCCTCATGCAGCTCTCTCCAGAAGGTCAGAAGCGCATTGTAGTGCTTGAAGCCGCGGGGCAGCCAGTAAGGCATACCCGGAGCTGTCTCGTCGAACATAAAGAGCTCCTGCTCCTTGCCCAGCTTCTTGTGGTCGCGTTCCATTGCCTCCTTCACCAGTGCCAGATGAGCCTTCAGCTCCTCCTTGCTGGGGAATGCATAGATATAGATACGCTGCAGCTGGTCTCTCTTCTCGTCTCCTCTCCAGTAGGAACCGGATACGGACTTTACCTGGAAAGCAGCATTCATCAGCTCCTGGGAGTTGGATACGTGAGGTCCACGGCAGAGATCCACATAGTCCTCACCTGTGTAATAAACCGTGATGGTCTCATCCTCCGGAAGATCATTGATCAGCTCAACCTTGAAGCGCTGATCCTTGAACATTTCCAGTGCCTCGGCCTTGGTCACTTCCTTCCGTGTCCAGTCCTCACGGCGCTTGATGATCTCGCGCATCTTATCCTCGATGGTCTTAAAATCTTCCTGCGTTACATTTCTGGGGAGCTCAAAATCATAGTATGCTCCGTCTGCGATCTGGGGTCCGATGGTGATCTGAACATCATCCTTCCCGAAGATCTCCATGACTGCCTTTGCCAGTATATGCGCCAGCGAGTGGCGATATACGCTGAGATAAAACTCTTTCTTTTCTTCCTTGTCCATGTTATATCCTCCTTGAAAATAAAGAATCCCTGACCATACGAAACGTACGGTCAGGGACGATTACTCGCGGTTCCACCCTGATTGAAGCATCTCACTATACGGGCCTCTGCCCGATGCTTCCACTCCATTTAAGCCTGTAACGGGGCCATCCGTACCGGTTCTCCGGTCTCTCCGAGGTGGTAGCGGTCACGTGGTTCCGAAAGTGCTTTCAGCCGGGGCACTTCTCTCTGTCCAGACACTCCGTAACGCCATGTCCTCATCAACGATTTCATTCTAAACGATTATAAGTCATCTCTGACAAATTGTAAAGTGAATTGTAAAGCAAAATGTGGCGTGTTTAATTTCAGTTTCTATTTCAGTTTCTTCCCGTTATAGTTTTTTGTTGAGACCACCTTCCTCAGGCGCTGATCATAAACCACGATGTTGATACCCTTTGCATCCTTCGCGTACTGTTCATTGTCTATGATGATCTGGCTGAGGGCATCCGATCTTCTTCCGCCGCTTTGGATCGAATACATGGTTTTATGACCTCTTATACTGCCGGAGAGCTGAGCCACGCCGTTTTCCGACAGATTCTCCGACACACCGTTTTCCGGTGATATCACTGCCACATAGCTGCACCGGGGGTCCTTACTGAAATCCTTTTCTATTCCCAGTTCCTTCAGCTTCGAAAATGTGGCTTTCATTTTTATGCCGGATGCGTTATCATTCACGGAAATGAACACTGTAAAATTCTCGTTCCTGAGCTTATCGACGTACTCATCAAAATCGGTCATTCTGGAAAGCTGACACACATCATAAATGTAATCATAGAATTCCTTTGTTTCTTCATACTGTTCATCCTTCACTGACGGAACCTTGTACTCCTCCGACAGCTTCTTCCCAAAGTAGCGGGACAGCTTCATGGCTCCCCAGATATTCCCGTGATTTACGATATTCTCACCGGGGGTCTGAAAATCGAAGGAATTATACAGCTCCTCCTCACAAACGTTATAATAATCAAGCCCGTGGTCTTTGGCGTAGGCCGTCAGTACATTGTTCCTGGAATCATTCATCTTGGTCCCCGGCAATGTGACAAGGATCAAGGCGATCCCATTTTCCTTGCACAGGGCAGTCATCTTGTCCAGGTATTCCTTCATGATGGCATTCATCTGTTCATCCCGGACATTCCTGTCTGACCGCCGGAATGGTTTAAAGGAATCTCCACCTCTCTTTGTCAGCGCGGAATAACCCTTTAATTCCGCATACTGAACCTCTCCCAGATCCATATCATATTCCTTCAGTTCCTTCCATCGATCATGGAATCGGATATTCGTGAGATAAAACCCAAGCTCCGACTGGGACGGATCCAGCTCACAGATCTTGGAAACAGCCTCTCGTTTTACCTCGGACCATTTCATGGGGTCGATACATTTTCGTGCTAAAGGCTCTTTCAGGTTCAGCGGGTACCACGGGCGCACATCAAACAGCATCATGGTATCCATGATCACCGCCTTTGGCTTCTGAAACCGCATCGCCTCCTTAAGCCAGTAATAGCTAAGGAATGTACTTTGCTGTTCGCTGGCCAGATTATAACTGCGGATGCCATATTCGTTATAAATGGTCTGGGGCGAAAAGGCATTCACCATCAGGCTGGAGCCGAAGAAGAACACATCAACCGTATCCTCCTCCATCTCGTAAAACTGGTTATATGTAGTTGTCGTCGGCCAGTTGCTGTTCGACGAGATATACTTAGGCAGCAACATTTTATTGATATAATATAGCGACACCACCAGCAGCGAGAGAAATATCACTGCCCGGAGTATCGAAATAATACACTTCTTCATTAAAAGCCTCCATAGATAAAGTCAGCAGCGCTGAATCCGTAACCATAGGCTCCGAATATCCACATGCCCCAGATCAGTCCGAAATAGATCCCCCACCGGATCACAGTGTTCTGCCTGCTAAACCAGGCGCGTATACCGACTCCTTTTTCCTGCAGTGTACTGACACCCATCAGCAGGCCAAGGGAAAGGAAGAATACGGCCATATCTTTCCCGGTGATACCAAGAGCATAGAGAGAATCATCAAAGAACACCCAAGGGTTAAATGCAGAGAACATGGATCCGATCATATGAAGACCGGCCTCCAGGGAACCCGCTCTGAATATGATCCATGCGATCATCACCAAAAGGAAGGTCCCCAGTCTTTCGACCCATACCCGGATCCTGGATCCCCGGGGCATGGCCAGCTTCTCCATGATATAGTTTTTAGGTTTACTCATCAGCTCTCCTATGATCTGATATGCGGCATGCATCAGACCCCAGGCGATATATTTAAAGCTTCCGCCATGCCAGAGTCCGCTGACGAAAAATGTGACCACAAGGTTTTTCCATTTATGGAGCTTTCCTTTTCTGTTTCCTCCAAGGGAGATATAAACATAATCTCTGAGCCATTCACTGAGAGATATATGCCACCTTCTCCAGAAGTCCTTAATGGAGCATGAAAAATAAGGACGTTTGAAGTTGTTGACCAGTTCAATCCCAAACAGTTCGGCCACGCCGCGGGAAATGGTCACGCATGACATAAAATCGGTATACAGCTGTATGCTGTAGAAGATAGCTGCCACCAGGATGAAAAATCCTGCATAATCCTTATACTGGTCAAACACCGCATCCACCAGAATGGATGCCTTGTCAGCGATCATCAGTTTTAAAAACAACCCCCAGAGGATCAGCTGAATACCGCGCATCAGCCGCTTTCCATCAAAGGAATGCCCTTCCATCAGCTGATCTCTGAGCTGAGAAAAACGGGATATGGGACCCTGAATGATGATGGGGAAAAAGGAAATGAAAAGGGCGTATTTGAATACATTTTTCTCAGGTTCGATCTTCCCTCTGTATATATCCACAAGATACGCAATGATCTGCATGGAATAGAAGGAGAGACCTATGGGGATGATCCACTCCACAAGATTTCCGCGGAACACGGATCCCACAATAAGGTCGCCAAGCTTTGAAGCGATCAGCGGCGCGGCAGAAATGAGGATTCCCGTCCAGAGAATGATACGGCTTTTGATCTTTGTCTTCGAACCCTCTCCGCTTCCGTCTCTCACCTTTTTCAGCAGAAGTGCCGCTCCGTAGCTGAAAAGGATCGACGCTGCAAAGATGACCAGCTGAAGCTTCCGGGAGGAAACCGCATAATAAAAATAACCACTGGCTGCAAGAAGCACCATCCAGCGATGCTTTTTCGGAAAAATGAAATATACGAGAACCGTAGCTGCAACAAGAAGAAAATACTTTGCCGCAGTGTAATTCATTGCAGATTTTAAAATAACATTCAATAAACCTGCGAAATACTGAATCATTTTTATCTACCTCACAAATCGATCTTACCTGAAAGATCCCGGATCACCTCACCCGCCAGGATCAGCCCCGCCACCGACGGCACAAAGGCAACACTGCCCGGCGCCACCTTGGCGTGACAACGGGGACAGTCCCCATTGTCACGTTTTTCCGCGTTTTCGTGACAATGGGGACTGTCCCCGTTGTCACGCTTTTCGCGTTCTTCGGTGGAGTAGACCACCTTCAGGTGGTCGATGCCCCGGCGGCGGCACTCACGCCGCATCACCTTTGCCAGGGGGCATACCGAAGTTTTGTAAATGTCGTCTACCCGGAAGGCGGTGGGATCCAGCTTGTTTCCCGCGCCCATGGAGGAGATCACCGGTACTCCTGCCTGCCTTGCTTCTTCTATGATGCTCAGCTTGCCTGTGACCGTATCGATGGCGTCCACCACATAATCATACTGCGTAAAGTCAAACTGATCCTTCGTCTCCGGAAGGAAGAATATGGGGTAGGTGGTCACCCTGCAGTCCGGATTGATATCGTGTACCCGCTCTGCAGCCACCTCCACCTTCTGTCGTCCGATGGTACTTGAAAGCGCGATGATCTGACGGTTCAGATTGGTCACGTCCACCGTATCATGGTCACAGAGATCCAGGGCTCCGATGCCGGACCGGGCCAGAGCCTCCACCACGTAACCGCCGACACCGCCGACGCCAAACACCGCTACCCGCGCTGAGGAAAGGCGGCCCATGGCCGCCTTCCCAAGCAACATTTCCGTTCGTTGAAATCTTTGATCCATATTATCTATTACTCACTCTCACTCACTCTCACTCACTCCTGGCAGACTGCTCTGCGGCATTTTCGGAAGACTCCTTTGGTGTCTTCTCCGAGGGCTCCCGTCCCGTCACCTTCTCGATGATCACCAGGGTTACCAGCATAAGGAACACTGCAATGGCCAGAGAGAACCAGGCACTCCGGGCAAACTCCGGCGCGCTTGGTCTTCTGTTCAGCCACCCTGCGATCACATAGGATACTGCCGACACAGCCGCCACCGTCAGTGCGTAGGGCAGCTGGGTAGACACGTGGCTCACATGATTCGCCTTTGCACCGGCCGACGCCATAATGGTGGTATCCGAGATCGGCGAGCAGTGGTCACCGCAGACCGCACCTGCAAGGCAGGCCGCGATGGACATCAGCATCATATTTCCGCTGGGGAACACGCCCAGCACGATGGGGATCAGAATACCAAAGGTTCCCCAGGATGTTCCCGTGGAGAAAGCAAGTCCCATCGCCACAAGGAAGATGACCGCCGGAAGCAGCATATGCAGACCCACCGCGGAACCCGCAACCGCGTCCGCAACAAAAACCTTCGCTCCCAGCAGCCCGGTCATACCGGACAGAGTCCATGCCAGAACCAGGATCAGGATCGGAGCAACCATGGCCATAAACCCTTGAGGGATACATTTCATAAAATCCGAAAATGTAATGATATTCCGATACATGTAGTAGAAGAAGGTAAAGAGCAGTGTGATGATGGCTCCATAGACAAGACCCATGGATGCATCTGCATTTGCAAACGCATCTATAAAGCTCTCTCCCTCAAAAAAGCCGCCGGTGTAGACCATGCCCATAACACAGGAAGCAATGAGCACGATGACCGGAAGCACCAGGTCCAGAACGATCCCCTTTTCATTTACCACTTCTTCCTCTTCGTTCTCTTCCGCCTTACCCAGGAAGACACCCTTCATGGCATTCATCTCATGGGTTTTCATGGGACCGTAATCCACGCGGCGTACCGTGATATAGATCATCATGACGATCGTCAGAATTGCATAGTAGTTGTAAGGGATGGTATTGATAAATGTCTGGAAGCCGTTGATCCCCGAATCCTCCGGCACCGAGGACGTGACCGCCGCAGCCCAGGAGCTGATGGGGGCAATGATACAAACCGGCGCCGCCGTTGCATCGATAAGATAAGCCAGCTTTGCACGGGATACCTTATGTCCGTCCGTCACGGGACGCATAACGCTTCCTACGGTGAGACAGTTGAAATAATCATCCACAAAGATCAGGATACCCAGGACGATGGTGGCAAGCTGCGCACCGATCCGGGTCCTGATATGCTTTCTCGCCCAGCGTCCGAAGGCAGCCGATCCTCCTGCACGATTCATCAGCGCCACCAGAATTCCCAGAAGCACCAGGAATACAAGGATACCTGCATTCCAGCTGTCGGAGATCTTGGGGATCATTCCCGCCGCATCCCCATCGGCGTCCCTGCCGAACAGAAATGTGTTAAAGGCCAGCTCCAGATCGAAGTTGGAGTAAAGAAGCGCACCGCCTATGATACCGACAAACAGGGAGGAATAAACCTCCTTTGTGATCAGTGCAAGTATGATCGCCAGCAGCGGCGGCAGAAGGGATACCCACGTCGCATAAAACTTGCTTTGATAATCCGGTCCAACAACCACTTCCGTACAGAATGTATAAACGATCAGCGCGATCACCGCCAAAAGGATGATCGACACTCCGATCTTCTTTTTCATTTCTTTCGTCTCCTCTCTACCAGTCCGTATCTATTAATCCTGTATCTTTTATTCCTGTATCTTCTTCACCTGCTGTTTTGCAACCAGCTTAACCGCCTGCTTTTTCGGAAGAAGCCTTCCGGCAAGGACCGCTCCCTTTAATGTGAGCGTAGGTACGATCAGGGTCTTCCTGCGCTTCATTCCCTTCAGGGCTGTCCGCACGCAGGCCTTCGCAGTGATCCCCTTCAACGCAAACTGAACCTCAGCCACCTTGTTAAACTCCGTATCCACCGGTCCCGGGCAGAGAGCCCCGACGTAGATCCTGCTTCCCTCCAGACGCAGCTCCTCGGAAACCGCCTGGGTCAGGCTGGCCACATACGCTTTTGTGGCATAGTAGGCTGCCATGTACGGCCCGCCGGGGAAAAGCCCCGCAGAGGAAGCCACATTCAGGATCATTCCCTCTCCACGCCTGCGCATCTCCGTAAGCGCGATCTTCATCAGGGTATGCATGGCATATACATTTACGTCGATCATCTCCTGCTCGCGCCGGAGATCTGTCTCCGAAAATGCGCCGGCCAGTCCGAAGCCCGCGTTGTTGATAAAGATATCCACCGTATGCGCCTCGAGCCATTTCTTAAGTAATCCTCTTCCCTCCTCCGTGGAAAGGTCTGCCGCGATGGTCTCCACCGGGATCCCCAGCCGCTCACAGAGCTTTCTCTGTATGAAGTGAAGCCTTTTCTTTCTTCTTGCTACCAGAAGCAGCGGATAACGCTGCAGCGCCAGCTGTTTTGCAAATTCCAGTCCGATGCCGCTGGTGGCACCGGTTACCACTGCCCAGTTTTCCTTTACGTCCTTCATTGTAACCCCCTTTTCTATTTCAGAACATTTCCGAGAAAATCCCGAAGCCTGTCGTCTTCCGGATTATTCAAAACCTCATCCGGACTTCCGTCCTCCTTGATCACGCCTTCATCGATAAAAACCACACGGTCAGAGACCTCTCTGGCAAAGCCGATCTCATGAGTTACCACCACCATGGTCATTCCTGTGGCCGCCAGGTCCTTCATCAGGGTAAGCACCTCATTTACCATCTGGGGATCCAGTGCGGAGGTGGGCTCGTCAAAAAGCATTACATCCGGCTTCATGGCCAGGGACCTTGCGATAGCCACACGCTGCTGCTGTCCGCCGGACAACTGGGCAGGATAGTTCGCCGCCTTATCTGCAAGACCGATCCGCTCCAGAAGCCGCATGGCTTCCTCCTTTGCCTTGTCCGGTTTCATGAGCCCCAGCTTTACAGGAGCCAGCGTGATATTGTCCAGCACGGTCTTATTCTTAAACAGGTTAAACTGCTGGAAGACCATACCGATCTTCTCCCGCACCTTATTCTGCTCTCTTTCATGAAGTCCCACGATCTCCTCATCCTCAAACCGGATGGAGCCGGAGTCCGGCTGTTCCAGCAGGTTAAGGGACCGGATCAATGTTGACTTTCCGCAGCCGGAGGGCCCGATGATGGAGACCACCTCGCCTCTGTGAACAACGAAGTTAATCCCCTTCAGCACCTCCTGTCCGTCAAAGCTCTTTCTCAGATCATGGACGGAGATCAGGATCTCACGGTCAGGATCGATCCTCTTCTTCTTTTTCTTATCGCTCATTCCGCTTCAGCCTCCTTTCCAGCTTATTTACAAGTGCTGTAAAGATGATGACCAGAAGCAGGTAGATCGCCGCCACCAGAAGCAGCGGGATCAGCGGTTCGTAGGTCAGACTCTGTATGATATCTCCTCCCTTGGTCAGATCCAGCAGACCGATGTAGCCCGCAATGGAGGTCTCCTTCAGAAGAGAGATGAACTCATTGCCGATGGCAGGCAGCACATTTTTCAGTGCCTGCGGAAGGATGACGGAACGCATCATGGTTCCAAACCCAAGCCCCAGACTCCTTCCGGCTTCAAACTGCCCCGGATCAATGGACATGACACCGGAACGGATGACCTCCGCCAGATAAGCAGAGGAATTGATCCCAAATGCGATGATCGCCACCACGACCTTATTCAGGTCCACAGATGCGAAGATCACATAGTAAATGATCAGAAGCTGAACCATCATAGGCGTTCCGCGGATGATGGTGATATAAATCTTTGCGATCAGATCCAGCACCTTAAAGGAACCGTTCTTATCATGCGCCACCCGGACCATTGCCAGGAGGAACCCGACACAGCAGCCGATCAGCAGTGCACATATGGTAATGAGCATGGTGTTTCCAAGGCCCTTCAGCAGGAATTTCCAGCGACCGTCCTTCACCAGCGTATCATACATTTTCTTTTGGAGATTGCCCCAGAAATCATTGGCCTTTCCGTTCCGCACAATGATCACCTGCTTTGAGGTGGCATAGGGCTCCGTAAAACTGATCCGCTCCTTCCGCTCGTCTGTGACGGTAAAACCCGCCAGACCCATGTCCGCCTTGCCCGAAGAAACGGCATTTATAATGGCATCGAACTCGATGTCGCTGACCACCACCACGCGGCCCAGCTTATCAGCCACTGCCTTGGCGATGTCGATATCAATACCCACGATCTCGCCGCCCTCATAATATTCATAGGGCGGAAATGTAGCGTTGGTGGCGATACGGAGGGGTTCTCCTGTCATCACCGCCTGCTCATAGTGGAAGGGAACGGTTTCTCCCGTGGTTTCATCCGGGATGTAATTATGAATGATCTTGTTGATGGTCCCATCCTTAAACAGGGCCATCAGCGCCTCATTGACCTGCTTCAGAAGCTCCGGATTCTTTTTGGAGATCACGGCTGCATACTCCTCCAGCGCGAAGTCCTCCTCCAGGATCTCGATATCTTCATTATTGCGCACGAAGGCCTCCGCCGGCTGTTCGTCGATGATCACGCAGTCCAGCTTGCCCTGCTTCAGAGATGTCACCGCATCCACACCCTTATGGAATCGTTCCACCTTCGTCCCGGACCCGTCCTCCTCATACTCCGATGCATAGACGTCACCTGTGGTACCCATCTGAACACCGATGGTCTTCCCCTTAAGATCATCCACGCTGAAAACGGTATTCTTCGGCTGCTCCTTACCACAGCTTGAGAGCCCGAGAATACCGAGGATACTGATACAGAGGATTAAAATGAGTTTTATTTTTCGTCTCACTTTCCCCGTCTCCCCCTTCTATGATTTGCTTTTCTATTGTATAATATTTGTGTTGAAAATGCAAAAGAAAGCGCCACCCCTCGGACAAATCCGGACAAAGGAGGAATACCCATGGCAGAACAGCTGTTTACGATCCCCGTGAATGAAGCCTTTGAAGGTGACAGTGAATGTCCCTTCTGTGAAATGTTCCATAATATCGAAAACTCTGCGATCGAGTTCACTCTCGGTCCCAGCTATATGGAGGATGACAACCGGGAGGTCACGGACCGGCTGGGCTTCTGCTCCGTCCACATCCGTCAGCTCTACGCCAGAAAGAACCGGCTGGGGCTTGCGCTGATGATGAACACCCATATGAATAAGCTGCTGAAGGATCTTCGCGCCGCCGCCGACCAGGGGCCGGGAGAACGGGGCGGTTTTCTCTCAAAAAAAACAGGGGAAGCCCCTGTTGTAAAGCTGATCCATACCGTGGAAAGCACCTGCTTTGTATGCGGGCGCATCACCCCGGTGTTTGACCGTTATGTAGATACCTTCTTCTATCTCTGGAAAAAGGATCCCGAGTTTAAGACAAAGGTTGCAGGCTGCAAGGGCTTCTGCCTTTCCCATTACGGACGTCTCTATGAAGAGGGCGTAAAACGTCTGGGAAAGGATGCAGATGCACTGCTCCAGGTCCTGAACCAGGTATTCTTTGAGAATCTGGACCGGGTCAATCAGGATACCTCCTGGTTCATTGACAAGTTTGACCACCGGAACGCGGATAAGCCCTGGAACAATTCCAGAGATGCTCTGCCGAGGGCCATCACGAAGGTGAATTCTGAGATTGTGGATGAGTAACCTGTCGGTTCTTCCGCCTCAGCCACAGGGCCCGGCAGCCTGCCAGGATCAGCAGTCCAGCCAGCGCTCCCAGGCTGTCCACACCCACATCGAACAGCCGGCCGGCCCGGCCCGGCACAAAGAGCTGGTGGAACTCATCCGTACAGGCATAGATCACCGTAAATATCCAGGAGAAGATGTATCGCTTCTTCCCCTCGAAGGTCAGCGCACCAAAGAACAGCAGCGCCAGCACGGCATACTCCGTCGCATGGGCTGCTTTTCTTATGGGGTACTCGATCTTCTCTGCATAGGCCTGCTGCTCTTCCTCCGTCCAGTCCTCAAAGTCGGAATGCAGGATGGATCCGATCATCCGACCTACCCAGCCGCTGGTTTTGGAGGACTCATCTCCGTCCGCCGCTGAGAAGACAAAGATCACCACCATCCACAGGATCACCAGGCCCCGAAATATATATACCCTTTTGCTGTTTTCCGTTTTTTCCATAGGGGTATTATACCACGCTTCCCTCAGGAAAAGAATAAAAAGAGAGAACAAAAAAGGAGGACATCTGTCTCGGGTAGATGTCCTCCGGAAGTTCTTATGAAGTTGTCGTCGTGAACCCACCAGGCCTACGCCATCGGGCAGATCCACATCTAAAACCGTTCAACCGCTTACCTACGTTCCCGTACCTACTGCGATACCAATCACCGCCATTTGCTGTTTCTACATGATATATCTATACAGCCTATCTCATCTTACGACGTCTGTACCTTTCGGTTTCCAGGACGCATATCGGTAAATTCAGGTTGCCACATCCACAAGTTACGAATTATGCTAAGTCGCATCATAAATCATTCTTCTGACTTGCTGAAAAAAAGTTTCGAATTGGCTGATCCAGTCTGTTTCGAATAAAAGGTAGCCTGCCCGCTGCAGGTGGTGGTAAAAACCACTCTGAACATTCATCTATCCAGATCTGACATAAGGAAAATTAATCCTTTTATCCGGAATACGGGACCTCTTACCGCTTGCTCCATCTCCGGCCACCGGAGACTGCATCCGAAACTATTTCGGCCGCCTTATCTACCTTCCTTTCCTCCGTATTTACCCCGCACCATTCGGGGTAGTTCTGCAGTGTCGCTGCAGATTATCTTCACTCGTTAAGTGTAAACTTATTATAGATCAAATTGTTTGACATGTCAATACAAATCTTGATTATTTTCAATTAAATTAAGTATAATTGTCTAAGTTGTCAGACTTTTATATACAATTCCCAAAAATGTTGCGCGGATCATTCCACCCCTGTCTTCTTCTTGATCACCAGCTCCCTCTCGCCGATGGCATCCTGCAGCAGTCCGCGGATCAGTTTCTCCGCCTGCTCCTCGGATTTCTTCTTCAGCTCGTCCATATCGGCGTTGGCCTTCACATCTCCTTCTGCAATGGATATGGCCTGGGTTACATCCTCATTGTCTCTCCAGTTGAAGATGGCAAAGCTTTCATCAAAGAATTCAATGGTGTTCGGATCCACGTGGGAGGACAGCACCTCTGCCTCCGGAAGCGTCACCTCCACGGTCTTACCCGTTACATTTACCTCGATCTTGGAAAAGTCGATCCCGGCTTTCACCGTAGCGGTGTACTTCATGGTAAATCCCTTCTTGGTCAGGAAGGGAATGGATCCGTCCTCATAGGTGACCAGACCGTTGTAGGTCAGCTCCGCCGTGGTCAGCTCGCTTGCCACATCCAGCTTCCCGGTGATGTAATCTGCGGTGATCTTGGGTTCACTCTTCCCGAACAGGAAGGTCTTCAGCCAGACACCGCCCATGATCAGGGCAATGGCCATGGCGATCAGTATGATGGTCCTGGTCATCTGATTCAGGCTGGACCACCAGATCCTGCGACGTTCCGCTCTTTCACTACGCTCACTTCTCATCCTTCACCTCACTATTCTGATGAACTCCGGTCAGCAGTTCATCCATTCTCTTCATTGCCAGTCGGAACTCCTCTTCTGTCAGCGGCACATTTGAGAAACCGGCCTGCTCCAGCATACGGATCAGCTCCTCCAGAGGCTCCGCATTCACCCTTCGGCCATCTACCTTCACCGGCTCCCGATAGATCATCCAGTCGGTATCCGGCACCGCCGCACCTCTTCGTTTATCATACAGATATTCCATGGACTCCCGGTAGTTGACACAGTCCCTAAGTCCCTTATCTCTTCGTCTCCGCCGCATGGCTCTTCCATAGTAGAGCACCAGCTTCTCCGACCAGTCACCCCGTCGGTAAGCTCTGTGATAACGGATCACCGGCAGCAGCCTGAGGAACAGGAAGATCAGCAGAGCCAGAACGATGGCGCCCAGCAGCACGTAGGCTACGATCCGCATGGTTCCTTCACCGAAGGCAATCCGGAAGCCTCCGCCTCCGCCCTCACGCTCGGCATTATCCTCATCTCCGTCTCCGAAAATGCTGTTAAACTGCTCCCAGAAGGATGCTGTACCATCATCGGCATCCAGAGTGGAGGACGGTGTGGTCTCGGCCACGACCCATCCCTTTCCTTTGACGTAGATCTCCACCCAGGCATGGGCATTGGCATCCGTTGCATTGATCGAGATCACCGCCGTCTCACCCAGGGCGTTATATCCGTCATAATAATCGCTGTACTTCTCTCCGTTTACCAGTTCGCCCCGACTGAGGATCTGGGAATAGGAGATCGCATACCCTTCACAGTATCTTGCCGGGATCCCCACAGAACGGAAGGCCAGAACCGCTGCACTGGCGAAATGTGCACAGTAACCCTTCCGGTTATCCGAAAGGAAATAGTTGATAAAGTCCTTTCGCCAGGGAGTTGCCCCGGGCCGGATGGTATATGGGATCTCTCTTTCATAATACTCACTCAGCTTCTGAACTGCAAGCATGGGATCATCTTCTTCTGTGATCCCTGCACTCCGAACAAGCTTCCGGATCTCCTCCCGGTTGACCTCAGGCACATCCAGATAATTCTGTGCCGCCTTCACTTCCTCCTCTTCCAGATTCTCCTGGGAAAACAGAGGATAGTATACCACTTCCTTGGAATTCTTTACAAGGATCTCCCCCGGGATGTCCCCGGTATAATACGGCATGTAATTCTTCTGGGGCGCCGCTACATTTTTAATGATCATCTTGCCCTTGGCCGTCTGATCCTTCCCGGACTCGTAGGCCTTCTTCAGGGCCTCCGCCTCATAGAGATTCTGCTCGGCAGAATCCATGTAATTCTCCGGCTGGTTCCAGTAGTTCTCCACGGGGACGTAGGTCTGTCCGATGAGATTCTTCACGTACAGTGTATCATAAGAATATGGCGTAAATGTGATATTCAGATCCGGTTGATAGTCCAGCCGGATGGAGGATACCCCTCCAAGACTACCGCTGGCAAGACCGCCGTCGTTGGGATACCAGTTCCACAGACCGGCAAAGCCCAGCATGATCACATTCTGGATCACCTCTTTCGTGGCCTGCTTATACTTGTTCCTGGTCCGGTAGTATTCATACTGACTTCTGGGGCGCACAAGATTCACGGTTGTGGCCACCACAAGAACAAGCAGAAGCGTCAGCAGCATCCCATGTCGGAGAGACTTGAAATCCAGGCCGTAGGACAGGCCCTGCTTTCGCCTCTTGAAGATATGGTCATTCCTGCTTAAGTGGAAATGTCGTCCACATTTCAGGATATATGTCATGGACAGTCCCGCGATCAGCATCAGAGAGTAAAGAAGCTCCGGCTCCTTCTCCATGTAGAGCGGGATAAGGTTGACGGTCACGCCCAAAAAGGCCGCGATCATATATCTGGCGCGGCGCAGGATATAGTTGTTCAGCAGGATGTTCACCGCGATGCCAATGAGACAGATGGCTACCGTCACGGCTGCATACCGGTTGCTGATCCGCTCGTTGTAATGCTGCAGACCTTCGGTATCAAAGAACATGGCCGCATACTCATTCGTATCATTGACGATGGCGTAGAAGCCGCTGTTGATATAATCCCGGAACGCAAAGAGCGTCAGCGCATAGAGCGCAAAAAAGATCAGATAACCCAGGTTCTCGGACTTCCAGCTGTGATACAGACAGGCGCAGAGAATGGCCGTGGACAGGATCACCAGGTGGAAGATGATCTCTGAGAACAGGATCTCCATGGCTGACAGGTAGCAGCCAATGGCTCCTGCCGTGATGAGATATACCACGAAGCCCTTAATGATCAGGGTCCAGAAGCGATTCTCCGCGATCTGATACACCGACTGATCAATGATCACGCCCTCCGCAAGAGGAACCTCTCTCAGATCCTCATCCCGCCAGGCGGAACGACGGATCCTTCGTTTCTCTTCCTTCGTCAGCTTCGGTTCTGCCTTATTCAGTTGTTTAGTCCTGTTCAACAACTTCGGCATCGGCCTCTCCATTTCTGTTACAGATATGCACGTAGGCTTTTAACTCCGGATGGATGCTCTGCATCAGCTCCCGGGTCTTGTCCGTATCCTCATAGATCTTGTCATAATAAAGATCCGAAAAGGCCTCCTTCAGAGATTCCTTATTCATGATCTGTCTTTCCTCAAAAGAGAACCTTCCCTCACTCCACCACAGAAGCCGGATATAGACCTGCTCCCGGACAAAGGACATGCACACACCGTAGGTCAGGGTCAGGATCTCATCCACCATGGCATGGTCTCCGGACAGCTCTGCCAGGATCACCATCTGCTGATCCGACATGGATACCCGGTCCTTCACCATGAGGATATCCCGCTTGGCGGAAAGCTTCCAGTGAATGGACATCAGCTTGTCTCCCGGGATATACTCTCTTACGTCCGAGACATCGGAGAAATCATGGCCACGCTTCATGGTCTCTTCACTCTCCGTCATTCCCCGGCTCATATCCGAAAGGTCTCCTACCGCACGTCCCTCCGTGGGCGGGAGGACCACCACCTCTGTACTGGAATCCACATCCTTGGCAAGAGAAACCAGTCCCAGAAAATCACGCACGGTGAACCCTGCCATCTGATAGCGGTACATACCGTTTCTCGTGTATCTGAGAGGGATCATCTGCTCATAGGTGGAATGCATCTGGATGGGAACGGACAGCTTCGTATCCGCCACATCCTCATAGAAGCAGCTCTCCGTGCGAAGCAGGATATTCGCATCCAGCGATACGATCCATGTAGGATTCTTGATCCGAAGATGAAGAAAGCCCAGATCATCCCTGCTCTGCTCCCGTTCCGGAGCCTCGAGTTTAACCTCCAGCTTCCGCCTGAGAACAAAGACCGACAGGATCGACAAAAAAGGTACAATACTCATGATCGCCAAAAACATCAAAAAGAAATGTGCCCGTAAAAACCAGTACATGAAAACGACCAGGCCGTATTGTACCAAATATGCAATTATTCTCGACGCGTGAACCCTGGTCTTCAATCGTTTCCTCGTTTCCTCTTTTCCTCAGCTTCTCGGTGCCGGTACCATCTGCAGCAGCATGCGGAGCGCACCGTCCATATCGATGCCCTGTGCCCGGGTTCTCTGTCCCAGCTTGACTCTGTGTCCCAGGGTATCCCTTGTGACGGACTGCACATCCTCTACAGTCACATAGTTTCTTCCCTCAATGACCGCCATTGCCTTCGCCATCTTCAGCATGGCAATGGTTCCCCGGGGGCTGGCCCCCATGGAGAAGAGCTCATTTGCTCTGGTTGCTTCCACCAGATTTACGATGTATTCATAGATCACGTCATGGACGTAAAGATTATTCGCCTCCTGGCGAAGTCCGATCAACTCCTCCACACCCAGCACTGCTTCCACAGTGGAGATGGGGTTCAGCGCATTTCCCTTCAGGATCTTTACCGCATCCTCATGCATGGGATAGCCCATGGAAAGACATACCATAAAACGGTCCAGCTGGGACTCCGGCAGAAGCTGGGTACCCGAGGAACCGTAGGGGTTCTCGGTGGCGATCACCACGAAGGGATCCGGAAGTCTCCGGGTCACGCCGTCCACGGTAGCCGTCCCCTCCTCCATGACCTCCAGCAGCGCGGACTGGGTCTTCGGGGAGGTACGGTTGATCTCGTCCGCAAGGAAGAGATTACAGAAAACCGAACCTGCGCGATACTCGAATTCCTTTGTGGCGCTGTTATACATGGAGAAACCCAGGATATCACTGGGAAGAACGTCCGGCGTAAACTGCACACGCTTATAATCCAGAGAAAGGGCTCTCGCAAATGCGGTAGCCAGCGTGGTTTTTCCTACTCCGGGGATATCCTCCATCAGGATATGTCCTCCTGCGATCACCGCAGCAAGCACCTTGCGGACCACGTGCTCCTTTCCCTTTATGACCTTATTCACATTGTCCTGAACTAATTTGATCTTCTGAACGTCTGCCATAATTCTCCTCATTTCCTTTGCTCTGCCCGTTCCGACCCGGCGGAAACCGGCTTGCCTGTGTTGTTTATTCTACCATTTATTTCGCGCCGTCGCATTATAATTATTTTTGATGTTATCAACTGTCACGTAAATGAGCGACCCCTCACTTACCTTTCATTCTATCATCATTATACCGAAAACTGCGGACCGTGACAAATGACATATACGCATATCGTGATATTCCAATATCGAATATCAAAAACCGTATTTTTGTGAAATGACAAACTGCCAAACTAAAGGCTAAGATAATTGAAAAACCGACCTGTGCATGGTAGAATGAAAATCAAAGTGAAGATAGAATCAGGAGGAATCCCATGCGCAAAACGAAAGTCATAGCAACCATCGGACCCGCCAGCGAGAACGAGGAGATGCTCACAGCCCTTGTCCGCGCCGGCCTGAATGTGGCCCGTCTGAACTTCTCCCATGGAACCCATGAGGAGCATAAAAAGAAATTCGATCTTATCAAGAAGGTGCGCACCAAGCTCTGCGCTCCCGTAGCCATCATGCTGGATACCAAGGGTCCCGAGTACCGGATCAAGACCTTTGCAGATCACAAGGTGACCATCGGCGAAGGCGACACCTTCATCTTTACCACCGAGGACGTGGAGGGAACCAACGAGCGGGTTTCCGTCAGCTACGACCATCTGGTTCAGGATCTGAACGTAGGGGACAGGATCCTGGTGAACAACGGTCTGGTCATCTTTGAGGTTACCGACCTGAAGGGTAATGATGCCATCTGCAAATGTATCTCCGGCGGCGTTCTCTCCGACCGGAAGAGCATGAACTTCCCCAACAAGGTATTAAACCAGGTCTTCCTCAGTGAGCAGGACAAGTCGGACCTTCTGTTCGGCATCCAGCAGGGGATCGAGTATGTGGCCGCATCCTTTGTTTCCAACAAGCAGGATGTGCAGTCCCTTCGGACCTTCCTGGACGAGAACGGCGGAAAGGACGTGGACATCATTGCCAAGATCGAGAATCGCTCCGGCGTAGATCACATTGATGAGATCTGCGAGATCGCAGACGGCATCATGATCGCCCGCGGCGACCTGGGTGTGGAGATCCCTGCCTACGAGGTTCCTGCCATCCAGAAGCGTCTCATCACAAAATGCCGCATGCTGGGCACTCGCGTGATCACTGCAACGGAGATGCTGGAGTCCATGATCGAGAAGCCCCGTCCCACCCGGGCTGAGGTTTCCGACGTAGCGAATGCGGTTTATGACGGAACCTCTGCTGTCATGCTGTCCGGCGAGACCGCTTCCGGAAAGTATCCTCTGGAGGCTCTGCAGGCCATGATCCGGACCATCGAGGCAACCGAGGAGACCATCCATTACAAAAAGCGATTCAAGGCAATGGATGTGGAGATCCGCAACAATCTGGATGCCGTATCCCACTCCACCTGCTCCATGGCCATCGATGTAAATGCAAAATGTATCATTGTGAATTCTCTTTCCGGAAGGACCGCCCGCATGGTCAGCCGCTTCCGCTGCCCGGTGGACATCATCGGCATGACCACCTCGGAAAAGGTATGGCGCAAGCTGAACCTCTCCTGGGGCGTAACCCCCATGCTTTGCGGGATCTACGATTCCATGGAATCCATGTTCTCCAATTCCATCCGGGAAGCCACCCGGGTGCTGGGCCTGAAGCCCGGAGACAATGTAGTTCTGACCGGCGGACTGATGGACGGCCGCAGCGGAAATACAAATATCATTAAGGTTGAGTGTATTGAGGCATAACACAAATCGAGGAGGCGGGTTCCGCCTCCTCGATGTTTACCATGTTTTTCCACTGTTGTTCTGCTCGTTCTGTCCGCCGCCGGACTCTCCGCCGCCGGAGTTCTCATTCTGCTGATCCTGTTGCTGCTGCTTGTCGGAACGCTCCTGAAGCGCCTCTCTCTGCTGCTCCTCCAGCTTCTCACGCAGCTTCTTCTCCTCATCGGTTTCCTTGTCGTCCTGATCCTGATTCTGATCCTGGTCCTGGTTCTGATCCTGGTTTTGGTCCTGATCCTGATCCTGGTTCTGATCCTGGTCCTGATTCTGATCCGGATTCTCCAGCTGCTCCAGCATCTTATCGATGTCCTTCTTCAGCTGCTCTGCCTCCGGACTGTGTCCGTCATCCTCCACGGGCCCTGCACATCCATGGGAAGTAAGCACCACCCGGGCTGCGCGCAGCTGTGTGATGGCACTCTGGAGCTTCTTCTCCGTGGAGAGATCATTGAAATTGATCTTCTTGATCATTGCCAGTGCCAGATTGATCCGGATAGGACACTCCTTGTAGGTGGGCGGATTCTTTTCCAGTGCCTGCTTGTAGTAGGAAATGGCCAGATTCCAGTCCTCGTTCTGATACGCTACATTTCCGAGATTATAATAGGGCAGATAGCTCTCGATCAGGTTCACCTTCTTCAGGGACTCTTCCTGCTCCGTTTCATAATTCCCGGCTTCATACGCAGAGATGAAGCTGCTGTTCATCATATAACGGATGCCCATGTAGAGGCCGAAGGCCAAGAGAAGCACTGCCGCAATATCCATCCAGAACATGAAGAGTCTGGGATTCTTGGGACGGAATTTCTTCTTGTTCTTCCCGTTCTTGCCGTTCTTGCCGTTCTTTGTATCCTTACTGATTTCCTTTTTTTCATCCTGCCCGGCGATGATGTCCGGCAGTTCCTTCTTTTTTTTGCCCATACGCGTACCTCATAGCTTTCTCTGCAGAAGGAGGGTGATGATCTCCCAGATCAGTACCACCGCAAGGGCCATACCCAGATAATAGGTGATGTCCTCATAGGTGATCATTTCAGTCTCCTCCATCCGGACGCTGCTTCCTGTTTTAATGGACTCCGTGAGAGCCCCCAGTTCCTCCGGGGCCTTCACATTGATATACTCGACCTGCAGATCCTCAGCAATCTTCTTCAGGTTCTCCTCATTCAAAATAGAGAGTGCGTCTCCGCCCTTCTCCGGATCCTGGATGTACTTCCGGGAATAACCGTTGTCCGCCTGCATCTTACCGCCCTGGGTGGTTCCAAAGCCAAGCACGGCGCCGCCGTCCACATACTGCTCCAGATCCGCATAGCTGCGAAGCGGCGTCTGGTCCGTATTCTCACCGTCACTGATGAAGATCACGATGGTCTTCCTCTCCTCCTTCTTGGAGGATGAGATGAGAAGATCCTTCATGTCATCATAGGGTACATTCAGATTGCTTCCCTTTGCGTAGTAGGTATCCGGCTGTCTAATGGTGGAAAATGCATCTGACACGCTCCTGCCGTCCTGGGTAAAGGGTGCCAGGATCTGTGCCCGGTTATCGTATCGGATCAGCGCGAAATTACTTCCTGCCAGCTCTGTCATGATATAATCGCAGGCCGCCTGTACTCCGTCCATACGTGTCTTATCCCCGGAATAATCCTCTGCCCACATACTGATGGTGGTATCCACAACAAAGAGCACGTCGATGTTCTTCAGCTCAATCTCCGCATTGTAGCGCTTCATGGCGGGACGAAGGTTGATCAGGAATGCCAGTACCAGGATCAGGGACACACGAAGGATGGATATGATCTTGGACCATACCCCCTCCCGTCTCCTGAGAACCATGTACAGCACACCGGCCAGAACCACAGCCAACACAGGGATCACGATGTAATTGGATATAATCGGATGTGTTGTCATGATTTTAATACCACTCCTGCTCCGAAGCCCAGCGTCAGAAATACGATCAATGCGACCGCAAATGCCTCCGGCTGGTCGATCTCCTTGGTTATGATCAGCTCATCCACCTCAAGGGCCTCCTGCTTCTGGATATCCGCTACGATATCCTCCACGGTCAGCGTCTTGGACTGCTGATAGAACTTGCCTCCCGTCCGTTCCACGCCGGATTTGAAATCCTTCATGTCAGACGTATAATCCCGATAGTTTCCCTTATCGTAGGTTTCCTGATCCGGGTAAAGGCCGAACATTTTTATATGATTTTTGATCACAAGATCAATGGCTCCGTCCAGCTCGATCAGCGGGTCGGAAAGTGCCATTTCCGCATTGTCAGTTGCCATGATGATGAGACGGGTCCGGTCCTCACTGGCCAGACGCGGGAAGCTGTAGACGCAGCTGGCAAGACCCTCACCGATGAGAGAGCTTCCTCTGGCATAGTTGTTTACCAGGGTTCCTGCGTCAAAATAATCCAGGGTTTCCATCATCTTGGAATAATCCTGATCAATGTTGAACTGCTGATCCTGATAGATCTGCTGCAGACGGAAGTACTCCTTCAGCTGATCCAGTTTCTGCTGGATGAATTCATAATCATCCGTCATGGGAACATAGAGAACGGATGAGGTATTGAAGATCAGGATCCCGAAACGGTCTCCCTTCAGACCTGCCACCACCTTCTCCAGACTGTCCACCAGATCATAGTTCAGGTAACAGATGGAGTAGGATACGTCCAGACACAGGAAGATATCCCGCTTCTTCACGCCGTTGCTGGTGGTCTCCGTCTTAAAAGGACGTGCAGCCAGCAGCATGGACATGAGCAGAGCTCCGATGATGCAGACCTCCAGAACCACCGCAAGCACGCGGCGCAGCTGCTTCTGACTCTCATACTCCTGAAGTCCCCGGAAGAATTTGGTGTTTGCCACCTTCTTCCCCCCATGATACTTCTGTTTTCTTCCGAAAATGTGCAGCAAAACGAGTCCTACGATCAGCACGGGAATTCCGATATATAAAATTATGGGATATTTCAGTTCCATAACTCGATTGCCTTTCTTGTACGGAAAAGGGATGCTCGGATGTCCGCCATGGAGCTCACGGCGAATTCCGGCTCATAATACTCCTGCACCAGAGCCGTAAGACCGGGGATACCCACTCTTCGGATCTCCTGCAGGGAGAAATTCTGTACCTTGATCCCGGTGGCGTCATTCACGAAGGATCGGATGAGCATGGACAGCTCCTGATATGCGGCACGCTTGGAGTACGCCCCGCCGAGGATGCCCCGCTCCAGATATGCCAGGCGCTGCATGTACTCCCATTTCAGCACCGGAAGGGGCTTCTTCTTCGGAGGCTTTACCTTCGGCTGTTTCTTCTCCCTGTGTCGTTTCAGCTGCTCGCGCAGGATCACACGGAAAAAGATCTGAATGAAAAAAACAGCTGCCACGGCGACGATCGCCAGAATCAACCAGAACAGATAATATGACATTGGCTCCTGTAATTCTACAGAGGTAACCATATCTGATACTTCCTTTTTCTTACTTTTACTTACCCTTACTTACTTATACGTAATTATAGTATACTTTTATGTGATTTCTTTGTGACGTCCGTGTAAGCAATATGTAACTTTTATATGTATCTTTATAAACTTACACTTCGGCGGCACATTTACACGCTGAATCCTGTTCCGTCAGGTCCGGCTGTGCTCCTCCATCAGCTCTGCGATACGGTCCACCACCTCGTCCTCTCTCTGGATCTCGGTGAAGCCCACATCATATCGCTTGCAAAGGGTCAGAAACATCTCATGACGTGCCTTCCGCTCTTTCCGCTCCAGCCGGGCCAGCCGTTTCGAGGTCTGGAGGAAATCGGGTTCATAACCGTTCCCTTCCACATCAAAGGAGGGAGCGCCTGTCAGATAGGCATCCCCGATGGTAAGGAACAGAACATCACTCTGTACCGTCAGTTTCTTCAGCAGACGGTCGTCCACATGGGATACGCCCTCCATATCCGTGATGATGAAGATCAGCATCCTTCTCCGGAAGTTATCAGCCACATAATCCAGAAGATCTCCCAGATTCTTTCTGGGCTCCTTGCCGATAGAGGTTTCATACCGACGGACGATCCGCTCAAAATGTACCTCTCCGGACTTAAAGAAGCTGAAGTCCATTCCTGCGCCACGGTTCATCAGCAGGGCAAAATCATCCCCATGACGATTTGCGAGATATCCAAGGGAACCCAGCGTCATCACCGCCAGCCGTTCCTTCGGCTCTCCCGCCTCCGTATCCGCGATCATTTTCAGGCCGGAATCACCCACCAGAAGGATGTTGTGCTTCCGTTCCGCGATATAGCGGCGCACCAGGGTCTTTCCGGTTTTTGAAGAGGATTTCCAGTCGATGTCCCGGACATTATCCCCGTAGGTATACTCCCGAAGATCATCAAAATCAAGACTCCGCCCGCGAAAGATCGAGCGGAAGCCTCCATCCAAAAGATTTGAAGTTTTCTTTTTGGAATACAGGGTCAGATTGGCCCTGATCTTGGATAAATAATCGTAATCCATAATAACATCCCTGTTACGGCGTACGGATACTGCCGAAGATCTTATCTATAATGGTCTCAACGGAAACATCATCTGCGATAGCCGCATAGTTCAGCTCCACTCTGTGGCGCAGCACCTGATACCGGAGTGCCTTAACGTCATCCGGTGTTACATAGGTTCTGCCATAGAGCAGTGCCACCGCCTTGGCGATCTTAAGGAATGCGATGGAAGCACGGGGGCTGGCACCCATTCTGACATATCTTGCCAGCTCCTCCGGCAGTACCGTATCGGCATGCCGTGTCGCGTCTACGATATAAGAGATATACTTTTTGATGGACGGATCCACATAAACCTTCTCCGTGATGGCCTGCAGCCGGTCGATATCCTGAATGGAAAGCACGGCCGGAGTCTTCTCCATGGCACCGCTCTCGATCCGGTTCAGGATCTCTGCCTCCTCCTCCGGAGACGGATAGGTGATCTTCTCCTTAATGAGGAAACGGTCTGTCTGCGCCTCGGACAGCAGGTAGGTACCCTCCTGCTCGATGGGGTTCTGGGTTGCGATAACGATGAACACATCCTCCGGCATCTGGTAGGTCACGCCGCCGATGGTGACATGGCGCTCCTGCATGGCCTCCAGCATGGCACTCTGTGTCTTTGCGCTGGAGCGGTTGATCTCGTCCAGAAGAACAAAGTTTGCAAATACCGGACCCAGGATCGTTTCAAACCGTCCGGAGGACTGGTTATAGATCTGGGTACCGATGATATCACTGGGCAGCAGGTCCGGAGTACACTGAATCCGGGAGAACTTTCCATCTACTGCGTCGGAAATGGCCTTGGCAGCTGTTGTCTTCGCGAGACCCGGCACGGACTCAACCAAAATGTGTCCGTCTGCCATAACAGCTGCCACTAAAGCAAATTTCATTATTTTCTGTCCAACGACCTTGGAGTCATAGTAGCCGGAAAGCTTACCGATGATCTCCTGGGACACGTCGAACTCTTCCTGTAAAATCTTGTTTTCCTGTTCCACGACTTACTCCTTACTTACTCCTTACTTACTCCTATCTTTTACGCTGCCATATTTCTGGCTGCGATAAATTTCAGGAAATCCTTCTCCTGTAAGGGCTTGGAGAAGTAATAACCTTGGATATAATCTACACCCAAAGCCTCCATCGCGTCAAGTTGTTCCTTTGTTTCCACTCCTTCTGCAACGATCTTAAGACCAATCTCCTTGATCATGGCAACCGTAGCCCGCATGACCGTTTTGGCCCTGTCATTTACGAAATAATCCTGAACCATGGTGCGGTCAAACTTAACGATCTGCACCGGCATATCCACGATATAGTTCAGGTTGCTCTCTCCTGTCCCGAAGTCATCCAGAGAGAAGCTGCAGCCCAGTCTTCCAAGCGCGTTCATATTCTCCAGAAGGATGTTCTTGTAATGCAGTGTTGAGGACTCCGTGATCTCAAGATTGATGGATGTGGGCTCCACCTGCTCCCGTTCCATGATCTTGTTATAAATGTCGGACAGACGCGCATTTTCGCACTGAGCCACGGACAGATTTACCTCAACATACTTGATGCCTTTCTCCCGGAGATTCTGCTCCCGGAAGGTACGACAGGTGATCTCAAAAACGCGTTCACCGATCTGATCGATCAGTCCGTACTCCTCTGCCACAGGGATAAAGAGTCCCGGCATGATGAGCTTCCCGTCAGACCCGATGATCCGGGCCAGGGCCTCCGCGGATACGAACCTCTGCTCCTCGATGGAATAGATGGGCTGGAAATGTACCTCCACCCGGTCCTCCTCCAGGGCTTTCACGATCTCACTCCTTACACGCCTCTGCTCGCGGATACGGCTTCCTGCAGCCTCATCCAGGAGGCGGCCCATTTCATCCCTGGTCATCTCATCCTTGTTGATCCTGCAGATTTCCAGATACTCATCACAATCCGTAGCGATGTGGGGATCCGGAAGATAAAGGAACTTTGCAGGGACGTTCATGGAGCCTTTATCGAAGGGCTCCTGGAAACGGGCTTTGATCAGATCAAGATTGATGGCGCTTTCGATCAGACCTTTTTCAGCTTCTTTTCCGTCATAGATCAGAATAAAGTCATTTCCGAAGGTCCGGAACAGCTTTGCACCGGAGAAGGAATGAAGATACTCGCTGATCTCCACCAGGATCCGGTTTTCCTGTTCGGAATCCATCTTCCAGCTGTCCTCTGTACATACCACGATGCCTGCAAACTTTCTATCCTCTGCAAACAGCTGCTTCAGATAGAGCACCAGTGTTTCGTAGGAGAAGGTTCCCGTTACGCGGTCCAAATATGATTCCGGACTCTCCAGCTCACAGTAAAGAACAAAGAGACCAACGGCAGAGCCGAAGCCAATGAGCTGGAACTGCGGGAAGATATTCTGCAGAACCGCTGCCAGGACCTCGAGAGCCATCCAGGCGCGGATCGCGTTTCTGCGGCTTGCATTCATATACTTGCTATGGGTAAAGGTAAGCAGGACTGCCCCGAGTACGAAGACCGCCATGAATATGTAGGCAACGGCGGTGGAAAAGCCATAGGTATAGATTATATTTCCTTCATGATGGAAATCGATGGGCAGAGCGAGGACGAAGAATACCTCAACCCCCAGTACGATCTTCAGGATCCGGTTTAAGGTTTCATCCTCTCTGAGATGCCGTACGTCATTGCTGGTATAGAGGAACCCCAGATACGCGACCCCTACCAGTGAAACCAGGTAAAGCTTGGAAACGATGGTCACCACGATCGCCGGAAGATATACCGCGGATACGATGGTGATGATGGATGCGATATCCAGTATGACACAGATGGTATTGACTACAAGTGACATGCGGAAAATACGTTCGCTGAAAAGGCCAACGGTTTCATGCCGAAGGAAAAAATAGATCAGTATAACGTCCAGAATCAGACCACAGGCTTGAAACTGTATATTCATATGACCTCCTCCTTTCGACATTTCTGAACCTTATGCAACTTTTGGCGTCACTAAAAACACGCATCGAATTTTGTGAATATATTATAACACATTTTGTGCAATATTACTTCAATCTTTTTAAGTTTTGGGCATGGCAAAACAACGAAAATGTAGTCCGTTTTTCAACACTTTCCACAGTTTCCCACCTTCCGGAAGACCGCTATTTACTTGCTTTTTTTCTCT
Organism: uncultured Lachnospiraceae bacterium; assembly: GCA_902792005.1. Classification (GTDB taxonomy): domain Bacteria; phylum Bacillota; class Clostridia; order Lachnospirales; family Lachnospiraceae; genus Eubacterium_Q. The sequence goes on along the minus strand of CADAXW010000009.1, from coordinate 13,264 downwards.
ATGCTATACTGAGGGTACGACAGCTTGAAAAGGAGGTCCATTCATGAAACAGATCGACGAACTGAAGTCCATCATCCGGACTCCGGAATTCCGGGAAAGATTATTTGATATATATCAGGACGAGAGCCGTGTGCCTCTGGAGGAGGCGCGGTATGAAGACGCCCTGGACACCTTCCGCTCCCTCTTTGGGGATAAGGCCGTAGAGATCTACAGCGCTCCGGGACGGACGGAGATCGGCGGCAATCATACGGATCACCAGCACGGTGAGGTTCTGGCGGCATCCATCAATGATGACGCCATCGCAGTTGCCGCTCCAAGAGGGGACACAGTCATCCGGGTTCAGTCCGCGGGATATCCCATGATCACCCTGCCCCTGCCGGAGGATCCGGAGGAGCTTTCTCCTCTGCCGGAAGAAAAGGGGACCACACAGGGTCTGATCCGCGGTGTTGCTGCAGGACTTGCTGCCCGGGGATATAAGATCGGCGGCTTCGACGCCTACATCACAAGTGAGGTGCTGGGAGGTTCCGGCCTCTCCTCCTCTGCTGCCTTTGAAACCGTCATCGGGACCATCCTGTCCGGCCTGTATAATGACATGGGCTGCGACGCAGTCACCATCGCAAAGATCGGACAGTATGCGGAAAATGTCTACTTCGGAAAGCCCTGTGGCTTAATGGACCAGATGGCCTGCTCCGTGGGCAGTCTCTGCCATATGGATTTCAAGGACCCCGAGGATCCTGCCATTGAGCGGATCGATTTCGATCTCACCGAGGCCGGCTATGATCTGTGCATCACCGACACCAAGGGATCCCATGCCGATCTGACGGACGATTATGCGGCGGTTCCTCAGGAAATGAAAGCCGTGGCGGCGCATTTTCATAAGGAGGTGCTCCGGGAGGTGCCGGAGGCCGAGATGACAGCTGCCATTCCGCTGCTCCGGGAGAAGCTGGGGGACCGGCCGGTGCTCCGGGCCCTGCATTTTTACAAAGAAAACAAACGAGTCCACGCGGAGACCACGGCGCTGCAGACCGGAGACGTACGTTCCTTCCTGCGAGCGGTCCGGGCATCCGGAGACTCATCCTTTAAGTTCCTGCAAAATGTTTATACTGTCCATGACATCAGCCACCAGAACATGTCCGTGGCTCTGGCCGTCAGCGAATCCGTGCTGGGGCTCTCCTCCGGCGACATCAGCCTGATGGAGACCGGTGTGGTCCGGGTGCACGGCGGCGGATTTGCCGGGACCATTCAGGCCTTCGTGCCTGTGGCGAAAACCGAAGTCTATCGCGCCGCCATGGATGCACTCTTCGGCGAAGGCGCCTGCATGGTGCTGAAGATCCGAAAGTATGGTGGGATGAAGGTGCTGTAGCCTATGCTTCCGAATCGCGCCACTTAACAGAGAATAACGACATGATCAGAGATACGCCCATTCCGATCAGGGACAAATGTGACACCACGCCGGCCGGCAGACCGATATCCGCCAGCCAGTCGCCAAGGAAGGTCCCGGCCAGGCCGAAGCAGCCGCCGGTGATCACCGCAGCAAGCCACACGCCCTTTCGGATCGGGCGTTTTCTATACGCAAGGATCGCGATCAGGAGCGGGAAAATGACGCCCGGTGTGTAAATGGAATAGGCTCCGGTCAGGATACTGATAATATTTCCGCTGCCGAGAACCGCAACAAGAAGGGAAACCACGCCGAGTCCGATCACTGCGGCCCGGACGACAGCCACCCTCTTCCTTCCCAGGATGTCCCGGCTGAGAATGGTCGCCGCATTTACGATACAGGTATCCGTGGAGGAAAGGATCGCGGAGAGAAGTCCGATACAGAGCAGGAGTCCCAGCGCCTTCGGCAGTACATTTATCACAGCCATAAGCACCTTCTGATCTCCGATGTCGGCGGTGGTAAGGAAGCTTCTGGCCCAGATCCCGATCAGCGCGATGACCAGAGCAACGAGTGCCAGCGCGAGGCCGCCGCAGAGTGCGCCTCGCTTCGCCGTTTTCTTATCCCGGGAAAGGAAGTTGCGGGACAGGATGTCCGGCCCCAGAAAATATACTCCGCCGATGATAAAGAAATTCGTGAAGAGATCCATACCCCCATAGGAGCTGTTCAGAAGCTCCACCTGGTCCGCTGCCGCCGCCGTGGCACCGTCTGTTGAGACATACAAATAGATGCAGCAGGCCACAAGACCCAGCAGGATCAGCACAAGCTGCAAACGGTCCGTTTTTACCACAGACATCTGCCCGCCCAGCGCGGTATAAAAGATAACGATCAGAGAGATGATGATCATCAGGACCTTGCTGCTGTTCCCGGTGGCAAAGGCCACAAGGCTGTGGATCGCCACAAGCTGGCCTGCGATCACGCCGATCCAGGAGATCACGATGAGGCCTGCCAGCAGCTTGGAAGCCGCCTTACCAACGAGGATCTCCGCAAGATGGGGCAGGGTGTCTGCATTAACGCTGCGCACCCGCTCCGAAAGAAGAAAGGCCTGAAGGATCAGACCCAGTGCGCCGAATAAAAGCCACCAGATCCCGGGGAAGCCAATGGTATACACCGTATCCGTGATACCGATGGTCGCAGACGCCCCGAGCACGGTAGCCAGTAATGTCATGGAAACCGTCAGCGTGCCCTGTCTTTTGCCCGCAACGGCATACTCCGTAAAGCCTTTTGTTTTTCTGTAATCCAGGATCCCCATCACCACCATGGCAGCCATGTAGATCCCCATAACGATCAGCAAAGCAAGTTTCACAGCAAGTCCTCCTTTGGCACCGGCTGAAGCCATGTGCCGGGGAAGATGTTAGCACACTTGGCGGCCATTGTCAACCACATCGTCACTTATTGGTGACAACGCAGTTGACAACAACCGCCAAGTGTGCTAACCGCCTCCGTGGGGGTGTGACAACGGGGACAGTCCCCTCTGTCACGTTTTCCCGGGAAAACGTGACAAGGGGGACTGTCCCCGTTGTCACACCGTTGCCACCCAGTGGCTCACCTGTCCTACATCAAATACCGAATAATAAACGTCGTCCCTTCTCCTTTTTCCGAGGTGACCATGATCTTTCCGCCTCCGGCTTCTACCACGCTGTTTGCCAGGGACAGGCCGATCCCGACGGACTCCCGTGTGGCGTTTTGGGCCCGGTAAAACCGCTCGAAGATATGGGGCAGGTCCTCTTCGCTGATCCCTTCTCCCGTATCCCGGATGGTCAGCTCCTTAAACACTGCGGTATTTCGCATGGAGAGATATACCTTCGAGCCTGCTGGTGAATGCTCGATGCAGTTCTTCAAAATGTTACTGACCGCCTCCAGCTGCCATGCAGGATCGCCGATCATGGGCACCTCTCCGATGTCGGCCGGATCGATCAACTCTCCTCTGGGCTCTGATTCCCAGACCACCTCTACCTGAGCGATCTCCGACAGAATACCCAGCTTCTGCTCTGCTTCTCTCGCCACTGCCATTAAGTCCATTTCCTCTTTCTTCAGCTCCACGGTTCCCGCGTCGATACGGGCCAGCTTCAGAAGTGTCATGACCAAAGATGAGATCCACTCCAGCTGCATGCTGCATTCCTTCAGAAAATCATGCTGCAGATCCGGAGGCATATCCGGATCATCCAGCAGGTTGTCCAGATTGATACGGATCGAAGCAATGGGCGTCTTCAGCTGATGAGATATATCCGCCAGCCAGCGGGACAGGTCCTCACTCTTGGCCTTCTCCCGTTCTGCCGAGGTTCTGAGAAGCTGTGTCACCTTGAAAATGTCGCTCTGAAGCATGGACAGATCGCCTTCCACTGCCTGCCCGGGCTCCAGATCATAGCTTCCGTGATTCAGATCATCAAAGTATCGCTGCAGCCTGCGCACCTCCCGGTGCACTCTTCTTCTGTGCAGCGCATACATCAGGATACAGGTCAGCGCCGTAATGAAGATGACGCTGGAATTGAACAGGATCAGCTGCCACATATTCTCCCGTTCCTGCTTGGCGAAGAACCAGTCATCATAGCCGTATTTCTGAAGAAGGAGTTCACCTGTTTCCAGCCGATGCTCTATTTCATCCGGGTCCTTGATCAGATCCATCAGCTCTTTGTCCGAAAGCGACGGCATTTCTTTCCTGAGCATTCCCACCATCGCAGTGATCATCTGACGTTCCTGCCGCTTCTGCCGAGAGACCAGAAGGATATTTCCGTACAGCAGAACAACAGCCAGTATGATCGCGAACAATACTGCCATCAATCGGTTGATCTGTCGTTTTCTTCTGCGGCTTAAATCCATTTTCCGTTTCGTCCCCACAAATGTAGTTTACATAACTCAAAACATCTATTTCAGATACTTCAGATCTGCCTTTTCAAGGATGACCAGCAGCTCTGTATCCTTTTCCAGCGGCCGCTTGGGATCGATGAAGGAACGCATCTCACTGTGATCCTTTACAGCCACTACATTTACCCTGTAATTCTCACGAAGATTCAGCTCGATCAGGTTCTTTCCGATCCACTCCGGCTTCGGCTTGATCTCCAGCAGGCACAGGTTCTTATCAATATCAAAGAACTCCAGGAAGGAGTCCGACAGCAGGATCCTTGCGGTACGGACACCGGTCTCCTCTTCCGGATAGATGATCTTGTCTGCACCGACCCGTTCCAGGATCTGTCCCATACGGTGATCCGATGCCTTGGCCATGACGTAGGGAACTCCCTCCTCCTTGGCCACCATGACTGCCATAAGGCTGGAGGTAAGGTCCGATCCCATGGCCACAACAACCACGTCCATCTCCTTTAATCCAAGGCCCTTCACCGCATCCGGATTGGAAACATCCGCCATAACGGCGAAGGTCACATTTCCGGAAACCGATGCCACGATCTCTTCCACCTTATCGACTGCCATTACATCCGCTCCCATGTCATACATGGTGCAGGCCAGCTTCTTTCCAAAACGTCCCAGTCCGATGACTGCAATTGATTTTGCCATAGTGTTTCCCCTTTATGATTATCCGATAAAAAATTTTCCCTCTGCGTAACTGATCTGATTCCTGTCCTTCGTGTCGTATCGGAAGAACAGCGCCATGGAGATCGGTCCGATACGCCCGAGATACATGGCCAGGATGATCACCCATCGCCCGATGATACTGAGCGTCGGCGTCACCGCCCTGGAGAGCCCCACCGTCGCAGTGGCGCTGAAGGTTTCATACATACTGTCGATCAGCGGCAGGTTGTCCGTGATCATCAGCGTGATCATAAACACGATGGTCACTGAAAAGCTCACCATCACAATGGCGGAGGCCTTATGGATCATGCCCGAGGTCACCTTACGGCCGAAGGCCACATTTTCCTTACGATTCCGGATAAAGGAGATCACATTCAGGAATACCACAAACATGGTGACGGTCTTCACACCGCCGGCGGTACCCACCGGAGATCCTCCGATGAACATGAAGAAACAGCCCAGGACCCCGGTGCTTTCCCGCAGCGCATCCTGCGGCACCGACGCAAAGCCCGCCGTTCGGAAGGTGACGGACTGAAAGACGCTGTTTATGGTCTTCCCGCCGATCCCCATCTCTCCGATGGTATCCGGATTGTTATACTCCAGCGCGAATACCAGCACCGCGCCGGTCAGGATCAGCCCCAGTGTAAGCGCCAGCACCAGCTTGGTATGCTCATTGAAATGCTTGATGATGGTGATGGGAGAATAATTTCGCCGGATCCCGGTCCGAAGATTTCGGAACACATCGATCCAAACCACGTAACCAAGTCCTCCCATGATGATCAGCATCATGGTGTTGCAGAGGACCAGAGGGTTGTCCTGATAACTGATCAGACTGTCCGGTCCCAGGATGTCGATCCCCGCGTTACAAAAGGCGGAAATGGAGGTGAACACGGAATACCACACGCCCCGCAGAAAGCCGAATTTCGGAACAAATGTGATCATATAGACCAGCGCTCCGAGGCCCTCCACCACCAGTGTGCCTTTAAATACTGCGATCAGGAATCGTATGACTCCGTTCATGGTATCCAGGTTAAAGGCGTCATGGACCAGGAGTGACTGGGACAGCGAGAAGCGCCTGTGCAGCGCCACCATCACCACGGAGGTAACGGTGATGATCCCCAGTCCGCCCAGCTGGATCAGGATCAGGATCACGATCTTCCCAAACAGTGTCCAGTACGCAAATGTATCCACCACCACCAGTCCCGTCACACAGATCGATGTTGTGGATGTGAAAAATGCAGTGGTGATATCTGCGCCCCCTTCTCCCACCTTTGCGGCCGGGAGCATCAGCAGGAGCGTTCCGATGATGATGGCTGCCAGGAAGCTGATGGGGATCCACTGTGCAGATGTCAGTTTTCTTTTCTTCGTAGTCTTCATTGTTTATCTTCTGTTCCTATCTGTTTCTCGTAACAAAGGAAATCCGGGACTTCGCCCAAGTCATAGTACCACAGACCGCCGGAAAGCACAAGACGACCGGGGGTGTCGGGACATTCTTCTGGGCATGCAATGCCGCGCCGTGCTGTGCCTTGCCATGCCAGGGCACGCTACGCCTTGCTAAGTTATGATACACGGCAGCCCGTGCTCCTCCAGCTGGATATCCAGCTCGATCATATCGTAGATCTCATTCTCTATAAAATACGAGAAGATGATATCCGTCTTATCACAGGGCGAAAGCGCGTACCCCGCCCTGGCCAGAAGGTCCTTTGACTCATCCAGATTCAGCTTTGCACCCACGCAGAGGCAGAGGGCCGTCAGCTTCTGCGGGTGATAGTCCGCATGATTCTTGATCTTCGAGAAAGTCTTCTTATCCACAATGGCACGCTTATAAACCTCTGCATTCTCCATATGCTTATCCCGGATCAGATACAGAAGATATTCGGAGAAGGTGTCGGACAGATGCCGCATCCTCTCATCCAGCCTGCTCTCATGAAACTCCTCAAACCCATATTCCTCCGGCGGGACTTCCATATTCACCACAATCTCCGGCAGAGCTGCCTCGTCCTCCTCCACCTCTGCAGGCCGGGATGCCGCCTTCTTCTTTTGCATGGGGCGCCCCGGTGCAGCAGATTCTCCCATCATGGCCGCCTGGCTGTAGCACACATTTCCGGCGCCTGTATCCCTGTCCTCCCGCCGTCCGGCATGGGGCATACCAGGGAATGGGAAATGACGTTTCTTCTCCTCCACATAATTCTGCCGGATATACTCCTCCAGATCCGGATAGATCTTTTCTCCCAGGCGGGTGGAGTCGTCATCGAAAACCACCAGGAGGATCTCCATCCGGTTTTCCGAAAGGAACCCGCTAATCTCATCCACGGCGATCCGCATTCCTTCTTCCTTCGGATAGCCGAAGCTTCCCGTGGCGATCAGCGGGATCGCGATGGAACGAATGCCCTTCTCCTTTGCCAGCGCAAGACTCTTCCGGTAGCAGGAGCGAAGCAGCTTCTCCTCGCCATGCTCCCCGTCCACATACTTCGGACTCACTGCATGGATGATGTACTTCGCAGGCAGACGAAAGCCCGGAGTGAGAAATACCTCTCCCTCCGGAACCTCACCGATCTTATCTCTTCTGTAGGCCAGCAGCTCCTCGCAGCCCGCCGCTTCATACACGGCGCTGTCACAGCCCTCACCCACCGCCACATGCTGATTCGCGGTATTTACAACGGCCTCCGTGGTCATCCTTGTTATGTCATTTCTGACGATCCTGAACAAGTCAGTCCCCCCCTTCCTTAAACCTGCGCATCATCTCATTGGTCAGACTGATATCATCCGGCTGTAAAACGATGTCCTCCCGTTTCACCCACTCGGCGTACTTCAGTTCATTTTCATCCATACGGATCTCGCTGCCCTCCTCGGCATCGCAGTAGAAGCCCACCAGGATGTCCTGAGCGATCCCCCATGGCTGAGACTTATAATAACAAATATTCCGAACCTTAACCCCGGTCTCCTCCATAACCTCCCGGGCCACGGTCTCCTCCAGGGTCTCACCGATCTCCGTGAAGCCCGCAACCAGCGCATTATGCTGATAACCGGTGCGGTAACGGGTGATCAGAAGATGCTCTCCCTTTCGGACACCCACGATCACCGCCGGATTGATCCTCGGATAAAATGTACCGCCGCACGTAGGGCAGACCAGCGCCCGCTCCTTATCACTGTGGACCAGCGGGGCAGCACATTTTCCACAGAATCGGTGATCCGTATACCATTTCCAAAGATGATAGGCGGTATACGCGGCGAAGACCTCCTTACCGACGCAGGTCCGCCTCAGCTCCCGGAGAGGCCTGTAGCCGAAGCCCTCCTTCTCCCGGAGTGCGGGGTCCGGGGAAAGATAAAGATAAGTCTCATCGATGGAGAAGAGATAGACGTTTTCGCCCTCGCAGTCCGCCGCTTCGGCCTTAAGGAAGCTGATCTTCCCCTCCTTCTCCCGGACCAGAACCCGTCCCTCCGGATCAAAGTGAAGAAGCAGATCTCCCTCCTGCATCCGGCGGGCAGAATATGAATTATTCAGTTTGCTCGGTGCTATATCCTGTATCATCGGTTTTCACCTCCCGAAATCATTATAAACTTCATTCGAAACAGGCACAAGTCCCGTCCTCTCACTTTACCCCCTGCCGTATCTGTGATCCATCGGGCCGCTGACCTGGCGGCGAAACAAAAGGAACAGCCCTCACCGCATCCCGCGGCGAGGGCTGTTCCTTTGTTTATATCGTTATATCGACACCTTATTTGAGTTCTCCCAGATAAGCCTCAAGGGTAATTCCCTTATCCATGATCTCCTTTGCGATGGTGGGATCGTTGATGTAACGGAAATGCCAGGGCTCATAGCTGTATCCTGTCTCTGCGTCCTTACCCTCCAGATAACGAAGGATGAAGCCGTACTTGGCGAGCTTTGCATGTACCTTGGCAAAGATCTCCTTCTCAGCGATCATATCATCATTGTCGTCGATCCGCTTTCCATCCTTATCCAGGCAGACATCGATGGCCAGACCTGTGTGGTGCTCGGAGTAACCGGGAACTGCTACGTATTTCTTTACGTAGTCCTCGCCCTTCTCTACGGTCCAGTCGTCCCAAAGCTTCTGCTGCTCTGCAACGCTTCTTGTGGTGCTGTCCAGCTCGATGTAGATTCCCTCATCTGCACATTCCTTCTGCAGCTTCTCAAACTGCTCCAGCGCCTTCTCCTCAACCTTATATGTCTCACCATAACGGTTGGTTGCTTCCTTCAAAACCACTTTGCTCTCCCAGTCATCCGGAAGCTTGTGGGCCTTGTTCACCAGCACCATGTAATCATAGGCCGCCTTCGCCTGCTCGGTCACCTGTGTGGAAGCAGCCTCTGTCGGAGCTGCCGTGGTTGCCGTATCTTCCTTGCCACAGCCCACCAGCATTACACTGGTCGCAGCTGCAAGTGCACATACCAGAAGCTTTGTCCTAAAGTTCTTTCTCATTTTTCCCTCCTGTTGTTTCATATTATGTTTCATCAATCATAAAACGTCTGTTCCGTTTTTGCAAGGGCAAACGCCGTCAGAAACGCCAGCGCTACATTTTCGCCCGCCATATCGATATCATACCAGAAACGGGTCCCGAAAATGGATTTCCCGCCCTTTGCGGTGGACATGGTCATGGTTGCCAGCTCCTGTCCCTTCAGGGTTACATGGTAACTCATTCCAATCTTTCCATGTGCCAGACCGCTGTCGATCCGGATCCCCTGCTCATGCAGATAATCCCAGATCTTAACACCGTCATACTTAAACCAGGACCGGACAGAAAGCATATCCGCCACTGCCGCAGTGACTCCGCCCAGGAGATCCATGGCACCGCTATGCTGCTCGGTGGTCACCGTATGTCCGACCTTATGCACCTCAGACTTATTTGTCTGATGATCCGTGAATTCAAACTGCCAGGCTGAGAAGATCCCCTTCTTCAGCACCTTTGCCTCATATACCGGAGTCTTGTTCTCGTCGTCCATGCTGTAATCCTGATTCATTTTTCCAGTCGGATGAAAGAAATAACGCTTATTTTCCATATGCCCAGCCCTCCTCTTGTTTTCTAAGTGCCTTCTGTTTCTTCGCCGCCCGGATCAGACTGATGATCCCGCCGATCAGGAGCGCCGCACCACCTGCCAGAATCACGATGGGTAAAACGATACCCACAGGTGATGATATCTCCTTCGGATCCTCCGGATTGTAGACGATTTTTATCTTATCTCCAATCTTGTATCCGGGGAAAACTCCGAATTCCGTTTCATATTCCTTCCCGTCCACCGTATATTTTATGAATACGGTATCCGTGGCTTCATGAAGGGTTCCATCGCTTTCCGTATATTCATCCTCTGCCGGTTCCAGCCGGGATACCACTGACTCCGTTTTCTTGAACCCCTGTGTATGATCCGCACTCCGAAAAACGAAAATGCTGACGATCATCAGGATCAGCCCGAGGGGAATCAGTGCTCTTCCTATATAGGTCGCACGCATAAAAGATGCAAGTTTATTCATCACAGTGCCCTCCTTTGGAATAGGATGTGATCATTCTATCACAGGAAATGTCACACAAATGTCATTTGATCCGATCCCGATTCGATCCCGAATCCGATCATATCTTCATCTTGCCTGAATGTAAAAAAACAGATAGAATAAAAAAGAGCAAAAAACTATCAATGTATACCAAAGGAGGAAACAAACCATGAAAAAGAACCATGACGTATCCATCCCGCTGCTGGCATTTACTTTCTTCTACTCCGTAGCGATCTACGTATTCCTTCTCGGATTTTACTTCTGGCACTGGCATAAAGAGGATAAGGAAGCGTGACGACGGGGACAGTCCCCCATGTCACGTTTTCGCGAGAAAACGTGACAGCGGGGACTGTCCCCTTAGTCACGCTGGCGCGTCGTCACGCTGCCCTTTCTCACGCTTTTCTGCGCAGGTCAAACAGGGCGGATCCGCATTCGTTGATGATCCTCATCTTATTCCAGTTGGATAATTCAGTATCTGCCTCCGTCTTTTTCATGATCTCACTGATCGCGTCTGCGTCTTCATTTACAAAGAAGCTGTTGATCCGGTTCAGCTCACGAACCACGGCTTCATCCTTTTTTGCAGAGTCCCTGGTCTCGGCCCGCAGGACCGTGTCCGGCTTATCCCCGAAGAATACCCGGTATTTGTTGATCTTATCCTCATCCAAAAGATAGTTTCTGACCTCCCGTCCGAACATCTGCTTTCTGTCCCTCAGGGTTTCCTTATCCCTCTGCATCTCCCGCTTCACCGTACGGATCTTTGACTTAAGGAAGGATGTCCCTTTGATAAATACTGCAAAATCCTCGAACGCAGAGGGATCATCAAAATAAAGATAGATCCAGATCCCGTCGATGATATACTTCTTGTCCTTATGCTGCTTTGCATATTCCATCGCAAACTGAACGAAGTCTATGAACACCCGGTCCTCATACTCTTCCTTGGGGATGCTGTCTCTCTCTTCCACGCCAATATAGTACTTCGCGCCCTCCCCGTCGAAAAAGCTGTAGAACATATCCGAATATTCCTTCAGCTCATCCATGGTAAAATGATCCTTCGCGAGAAGCAGGTCATCCAGCTCGATGTGATCGATGTCCTCCCCTTCCAGGGTTCTCGCCATCATGGACTTTCCGCTTCCCGAATGACCGAGGATAAAGCATATATTGGTATCCCCGGAATTGAATGCTTCCTGCTTATAATAAAGATCCGGCTCAGAAAGCATATACTTCTCGTTCGGCAGCTGGTTTTCGTCAAATGTATAGCTGTCATTCTTCAGTTTTTCCTTAAGCAGAACGAACATTTCCGGCACCGTATGGCCCAGGAATTCGTTTGAATAATAGTCGGAGAAACGCTTCTGCTTTTTCGGCAGCACTCTGTATCTGGCAAATGTGCGGTATAGCTCCTTCTCAGTTGAAATGTTCTCAGTGATGATAACCAGTGATGGATCCTGCACCGCCTGCTCCAAATCTGTATAAAGTTCCATAGCTTCTCCTCCTCCATTCAAAAAGATATGTATATTATACCATACGGCGTGTATACACCGCATACCGGATCTGCTCCCAGCTCCGGACCCGGGAATAATTGGCGTTCGGAAAAGCCTCTTCCTGATTCCACGGGCGGTCATACACCAGAACCCGAAGCTCCGGCAGATGCTCAAAGAAGCGGAAGGCCATGGGAGAATCCTCCACCGCAAAATCAAACTTCATCTTGTAATAGTCTTCCAGCTCCATGTTAAAATCGCTGTTTTTGATAAATGTATCCCTTCCGTATTTATTGAGGCAGTACATTTTCACACGGTCAAATCCGTTCATATCCAGCCATTTGCGGGAAGGCTCGTAGGAGCTGAATGGACGTCCGGTGATGATGGTCACTTCATGTCCCTGATCGATCCACTCATTCACCACCTCCGCGGCCCCCGGTGTGGCCTCATAGGAAAGGATCTCCTCCGGCCGATGGCCCTCCAGCATCAGATGCTCATACTCCTCATCCGACAGCCCGAAGGAAGCCTGCAGATTAAAAAAACGAACCTCCTCATAGGGCACATTTTTCCCGAAGAGTCTTTCCGCAAGAACGGAAAAGGCCTTCGCCGTCTCACACAGACAATCATCATAATCCACGTAAATCTTCATAGTACGTTTTCTCCAAAACAGGAACTCTCAGGCTTGTATGCCGCCTTTCGTATCAGTTCAGTAATTTGTTCAGTGTTTTCATGATCTCCGGAATATCATAGGGTTTTGCCAAATGTCCGTTCATTCCAACTTCCCTGGAAATCTTCCGATCCTCATCAAAGGCATTCGCAGTAACTGCTACAATCGGTATGTTGGACTTTTCTTTATCATCCAGTGCACGGATCTGTCTTGTAGCCTCATAGCCATCCATCTCAGGCATTTGAATATCCATCAGGATAATATCGTAATATCCATTGGTAGCAGATTTCATCTTTTCCACTGCTTCTGTTCCGTCAGAAGCAATATCAACAGCAAGTCCGACACCTGTTAAAATATTCTCTGCAAGTATCTGGTTCATCTGATTATCTTCCACCAGCAGAACACGTTTCCCTGAGAAATCCGGCGTTACCTCTTCCTTATCATCATCCGCTGCCAGCTGACGCAGGTCCTGCTGCTCCGGCACCGGTTCAAGCCTCGTAGATGTACTGCTGATCTTACAGGGGAGCTCAACGATGAACTCACTTCCCTTGCCCTCTGTGGAGTTTACCGAGATCACACCGCCCATCATTTCGACGGTATTCTTTGCGATGGCCATACCAAGGCCTGTTCCCTGAATACCACTTACAGTACTTGTCTT
>CADAXW010000008.1 GCA_902792005.1 uncultured Lachnospiraceae bacterium | reverse complement strand
GACACTTACCTTCCCCAAGAACACAAACAACGAAGGAAAAAACAGGGAATATACCGTAACTGCAAAGTCCAGGAATGCAGATAGTGCGAAGCGGAATGATTATGTACTGACCGCGAAGATCAGCTATATCAGTGCCAATCCGGTGATCTCCGGCCTTGGAGTAGAGGCAAAGGGAACGGATAAAACACTGGACGGCTCAGGCGCATGCTATATCAATGCAGAAGAAGAAAAGTCGGCATATATCAAAGCCCATATCGAGGTCACAAATGATATAGTTACGCTTCAGAGAGCAGAACTTCGCGAAGTGATCTCCGGAATGGTGTCTCCTACCGCTTCTGCAACAGTGAACTTGTCAAACAAGCAGGAAGATGTAAGGTTTGCATATGATCCGACGGTAGCCGAGAAAAAAGAGTACAAGATCTGGGCAAAGAGTACCTCGGACGGAGGAATCACCATCTCCGATAAAAGCGTTATTTTGAAGTATGATCCGTCTGCCCCCACCATTACAAACATGAAGGTGGTACAGGATTCTGTTTCTCAGAACGTAACAGACGGCGGACAGGCAGCAAATGCACTGACGGTTTCAAAGGGTCTCTCCTTTGAAGCGACGGTGAAGGATGCCACAAATGCCGCATCCCTTGAGAGCGGACTTGATACAGTAACCGTTGCCATTGATAACGGAACAGCAAAGGCAGCAACCGTTTCCGGAACAGACATGAGCTTTTCGGTAAGCGCTGCGGAAGCTGCTGCATACCAGGGCAGAACCGTTCCGGTTAAGATCACTGCAAAGGATGTGGCCGGAAATGTAGCAACAGCAGAGTTCAGGATCCAATTCCTGGCAGAGTCCATCGAGATCACACACGAGATCCAGGAAATGTCCAAGCGTGTGGACGAAGGAAATAAGATCTATACACCGGACGGCGCATTTAAGATCATTTATACCTTCGTAGCGGATGCGGATCTCACGGGAGCAACCCTCACTCTGACACAGGATGACGGAACTGAAACAACAAAGCCTATCACAGCAGCTCAGCTTGGAACACCGACGATATCAGGCAATCAGCGCACTTATACCTATGAGTATGAAGTGTCGGAAAGTGTATCCACAGCATTAAAGCAGATCACCATGACGGCTGAGAATGAGCACGGTTATACAGCAGATCAGCCAGACATCATTACATTTATCGGTATCGACCTTTCACCCTCGGGCTACACCTATGACAGCTCAGAGCAGGAAGGTTATATCACAAACGGAACCTGGCGGAGAAGCCTTGTGATGAAGGTGAACTTCACGGATCCTAAAGCGGGCGATCCGCTGGCGGGCAAGTTCCAGACCGGTTTCTCTTCAACACAGGAAGATACACTGAAGAATGTGACAGGAGCAACCGTTAAGGAATTCAAGATCAAGTCCGACGGCCTTTCCGGTTTTGCGGTATTTGAAGTGAAGCCTTCTACATCCACCGCCGGCACAAAGGTAAGCTTTGATGTATTTGATAAGGTAGGACATAAGATGTCTTATTCCGAAACCATTTACATCGATAAGACAGCACCGGAGATCAAGAGCATCAAGGTGAATGGAATGGAGTCACCGAAGAAGCTGGCCGGTGATCCGAAGATCACAGTAAAATCAACGGATAACATCAAGATCAATGATGCAACCATGATGATCCGGAAGCCGGATGGTTCCATAGTGGATGTATCAGCGAAGCTTAACTCCGGCAGCCTGGCAGAGACAAAGCTGAGTGACCTTCTGGGCAGCAAGCCGGCAGACGGAACCTATAAGATCACCGTGAAGGTAGCAGACCTTCCTCTGGACAATGTTGCTTCACCGAAGATCTCTGAAACGGTTCCTTCCAAATCAGTAAGCTTTATTGTTGATAATGCTCCTCCGGTTGTAAGTGCAACCATCAGAAATGCGAAGGACATTATCCGGAACGGCAAGTATACAAATGAAGAAAATGTAGGCGTGATCCTGACAGTATCCGATGCGAATGTTGCTGAGAAGAACATTTTCGTGACACTGGATGGAAAGGCTCAGTCCGTAGAATGGACCGAGAACGGAAACTCAAGACGCGGCATCCTTACCGTCAGCGGAGAAGGAAGTCATACCGTAAAGATCAATGCAACGGATGATGCCGGAAATAAGGCAAAGCAGAAGTCAGTCACCTTCGTGATCGATACGACGGATCCGGAAGTTACTACAGAGCTGGACGGAAATGCATATGATCCGGGAGATCTCTGGTACCGAATCAAGGAAGCAGCCATCACACTTTCCGTGGATGATGTCAATAAGGATCCTTACGGCATCACAACCACGATCAAGGAACGGCCGAATGACGGCAGCATGGCTACAACGGATATCATCGAGAATGATAAGGAAGGTACTGTAAAGTACTCGGATGACAGCCGTTACACCATCACCTATGATGTAGTGGATCTTGCAGGAAATGAAACCTCAAGAACCATCGTATTCGTAGTAGATACCACGCGTCCGACGAATGATATCATTATCCGGGATCCTGAAAATGCAGCGAAGTTCAAGCAGTTTAACAGCAAGTATTCCAACGCCGCAACCGGTGAGGAATATCAGTATGCAAACTACTTCAATCACAATGTAGATATGGACTTTGTTGTTGAGGATGGTTATATCTCAAGTGTAACCGTTACAGATAACGGCGAGGTTGTTAAAAGAAGAAGCGACTTCACAACCGAGGCCGGAATGCTGACAGCAAGCTACAAGGCAACAACCGAAGGCGTTCACAACATCGTGATCGTTTCCGAGGATAAGGCAGAGAATGTATCTGTAACCAAGACGGTATCCTTTGTGATCGATAAGACCAATCCGGTTCTCAGTACAACACTGAACGGAACTACCTTCTCAGAGGGCGCAGCTACTAGATATCTGACTTCCGACGGTACGGTAGCGGTTACGGTATCGGATGTAAATAAGGATGAGAGCGATCTGACCAAGACACAGAAGATCATGCCTCCGAATTCAGCGGAGACTTCAGCTGTAGTCAAGGTTCGTGAGGGATCAGAAGACTTCAAGACAGAAGCGGATTATGAGATCACCTATCAGGCAGTGGACCGTGCAGGTAACAAGAGTGCTACGAGAACGGTGACCTTCCGAGTAGATAAGACAGCTCCTCAGCTGCAGATCAGCGGCACAACCGAGGGCGGTACCTCAACCACAAGCGTAGTTGCAAGCTACCATGTGATCGAGGCCTTCTACAAGGATATGAACAGTGCAGTCGTTAAGGTCTATAAGAAGATCGACGGTTCAAGCGAGAGCCTGCTCCGTCAGGTTGACTTCAAGGCCACAGGACCGGACTCCACCATGTCCGAGACCTTCGCAGATGACGGCGAGTATCGCTTCGAGTTTGATGCAGAGGATAAGGCAGGAAACACAGCACACACCAGCTACACATTCCTCGTGGATGCAACAGCACCTACACTGGTGCTTGGCGGTGTTAAGAACTACGAAAAGACAAAGACAGATGTTGAGCTGGACGTTCTCGTAACTGAGAATTTCTACACAACCAACACCATTACCATTGAGGGTGTAAGACAGGATATCGACGGAAAGAAGACACCGGTTGAGATCCAGCCCTTCAATGCGCACTCCGGAAGAGAAGTAAATATCAAGCAGCTCTTCAAGGAGGACGGTATCTATGATGTTACCGTAACAACAAAGGATAAGGCAGGAAATGAGTCGAAGCAGGCAGTTCACTTCACCATTGACAAGACCAAGCCGGTGATCGGAGAACTTCCGCAGTATACAGAGCAGACACTGAACAAGTTTGACTGGGATGTGGATGAAAATGCGCTGGTTCGCGACCTTACGGTTTGCGATGTGACCATCTATCTGGATGGTGTTGCTTACGACGGAATGGCAGACCTTTCCGATGGTGCACACACCCTGCGTGTGGATGCAGTGGATGAGCTGAAGAATGAAGATGCAAGAGAATACAGCTTCAGTCTGGATGCCATCGCACCGACCATCATCATCAGCGGAATCGAGGATAACCAGATCGTTGAAGAGCCGGTAGATATCCGTGTATCACTTCAGATCAATGATGATATCCTGGATCAGGTTTCCCTGAACGGAGCAGCCCAGACCATCAAAGACAACACTGCAAGCTTCAAGATCGATCAGGAAGGCGACTACACCCTGGAAGTTAAGGCACATGATTCTGCCAATAATGAAAGCTCTACAAAGCTGACCTTTACCTATGGTAAGAAGTCCAGCTGGTGGTGGATCGCAGCAGTGGGCGGAGGAGTTCTTCTCCTTCTCATCATCCTTCTCATCATCCGCCGGAAGAGCTGGAGCAAGAAGTAAAAAGAGACAATGAGTAATTGGAATAGCGCAGGAAACCCTGCGCTATTCTTTTGCGCGACAGTGAGTAGAGGCGTGTCCCTCCTCTACGCGAGCTCGATCGCAAGCAGAAAGGAAATTGGTATGAGCAGATTTCAGGCAGTGGTTTTTGATATGGACGGAGTGATCTTTGATTCGGAGAGGATCTACCGGCTGATGGAGCACAGGACGGCGGCAAGGTACGGCCTGCCGGATGAGAAGGTGGAACCCTTCTGCGACCTGATCGCCGGGGGAACGAAGGCCACGAATCGAAAACATTTTGAAGATACCTTCGGAACCAAGATCGATTATATGGAATTCCGTGCCCATGTCAATGCGGGGGTGGATGCCTATGGCAGAGATCCGGGCTTTGACGTGAAGCCGGGGATCCGGGAGCTGCTGGACTACCTGAAGGAGAATGGCTTTGCAGTGGCACTGGCCACCTCCACGGACAGTGAACGGGCGGAGTATCATCTGAAGCGCCACGGGCTCTTCGGGTATTTTGACCGGATCGTATACGGAAATATGGTGGAGCGCGGAAAACCGGAGCCGGATATCTATCTGAAGGCCTGCGAAGAACTGGGAGTTGCACCGGAGAAGGCAGTGGGGGTGGAGGATTCCATCAACGGAGTCATATCCTCAAAGCGTGCAGGGCTGTTCACGGCGATGGTGGTGGATCTGATCCGGCCGGACGAAAGAGCGAAGGCACACACGGACTGTATCCTGTCACACGCGGATGAGCTTATCCCGATCCTTGCAGAAGATAAGACAGAATAAAAGCCTGAATTAACGAATCTTTTTGTTTGCATTTACAATGGAATATGTTATAATGTGCTTCGTACTATGTCCCCCTGTAGATAGGGGAGGATCGGAGGATGAAAATGGACAGAATTAAGACTTTAACTGAGACAACTTATCAGGAGACCATGGTTCAGGGTGGTTGCGGCGAGTGCCAGACTTCCTGCCAGTCCGCATGCAAGACATCTTGCACAGTAGGAAATCAGAGCTGCGAGAACCAGTAAAGACGACCCTTTGATAGATGGTTATGCAGAAGGGGACGATCCCGAGGGAGAGTCCTCTTTGCTTGCATGGAGATTGAAATGAAACAGGTACATTTATTTAAGAATAACGGATACAATCTCGTGCTGGACGTTTGCAGTGGTTCTGTACATGTGGTGGATGATCTGGTTTATGACCTGATCTCCCTGTATGAAGAGCATTCTGAGGAGGAGATCCTGAAGACCCTGGGAGAGAAGTATCCCCAGGAAAAACCGGAGGATATCAGGGAGGCTTATGCAGCAGTGCAGAGCCTGGAAGCCAGCGGACGGCTGTTCGCAGAGGATCTCTATAAGGATGCAGTGATCGACTTCAAAAAAAGGAAGACAGTGGTGAAGGCGCTCTGCCTGAACGTGTCTCATGACTGCAATCTGGCCTGCAAATACTGTTTTGCGGGACAGGGAGAGTATAACGGAGACCGGGCCCTTATGTCCTATGAGGTAGGAAAGCAGGCACTGGACTTCCTGATCGCAAATTCCGGAAACCGCAGGAATCTGGAGGTGGACTTCTTTGGAGGCGAGCCTCTCATGAATTTCGACGTGGTGAAGCAACTGGTGGCTTACGGACGCCAGAGAGAGAAGGAGACCGGTAAGAACTTCCGGTTTACCCTGACCACCAACGGTGTTCTTCTGAATGATGATGTGATCGATTTCGCCAATCGGGAGCTGAAGAATGTAGTCCTCTCCATTGACGGAAGAAAGGCAGTGAATGATGCCATGCGTCCCACCCGGAACGGAAAGGGAAGCTACGATCTGATCCTGCCGAAATATAAGGAGTTTCAGAAGAAGCGGAAGGGCGAGTACTATATCCGCGGTACATTTACCCATCACAGCCTGGATTTCTGTGAGGATGTGATCCATCTGATGGATGAGGGCTTTAAGGTCATTTCCATGGAGCCGGTGGTTGCACCTCCGGAGCAGGATTATGCCATCCGTGAAGAGGATGTTCCGAAGCTGATGGAGCAGTATGATAAGCTGGCGGCGGAGCTGGTGAAGAGAGCCAGAGCCGGAAAGCCGGTGACCTTCTTCCATTTTATGATCGACCTCACCGGAGGACCCTGTGTTTATAAGCGGCTTTCGGGCTGCGGTTCCGGAACGGAATACCTGGCGGTGACGCCCTGGGGAGATCTCTATCCCTGCCATCAGTTTGTGGGAGATGAGCGCTTCCTGCTGGGAGATGTCTGGAAGGGCATACAGCAGACCGACATCGTGGATGAGTTTAAATGTAACAACGTTTACGCCAAGGAGAAGTGTCAGGACTGTTTTGCAAGGTTCTTCTGCAGCGGAGGCTGCGCAGCAAATGCATTCCAGTTCCACGGCAAGATCCTGGAGGCCTATGATATCGGCTGCGAGCTGGAACGGAAGCGTGTGGAGTGCGCGCTGATGATGAAGGCGGCGCTGGCGGATCTGGCGGAGGAGAAAACGAAAGAGAATACGAAAGAGAATACAAAGAACGGATGTTCCGCAGCTGAGGAGGAACGCAGGGATCCGAATTCCGGCGGAGACTGTGAAGACACCTGTGAGGCAATCGGCGGCATGCCGGTGTGCTGATCCGTTTGTTCTATACATAGTTCTAAACATATTTCTATATAAATTATGAGCTTTTCCGGGAAACCGGGTGAGAGATAGAAAGTTAAGGAGTAAAACGATGAAGAAAGCAAAGAGAAATGCAGTACTTGGGCTTCTTCTGTTCGCTCTGCTTGTAGCAGGTGCCGTTTATACGGTAATCAACGGACTGGGGGAGACCAATGCAGGACGTGCTGAGGACATTGTCCTGGGTCTGGATCTTCGCGGCGGCGTCAGCGTCACCTACGAGATCGTTGAAAAGGATGCGGATGACGCAGCCATCGCAGCAACTCAGGATAAGCTGCAGCGAAGAGTTGATAACTACAGTACAGACGGTGAGGTTTACCGTGAGGGTAGTGATCGTCTGACCGTAGAAATTCCGGTGGATACCAGCAAGTACGATCCCAACAAGATTCTGGATGAGATGGGTCGTCCCGGTACCCTGGAGTTTGTAGACCCCGCAAATATCACCGCATTCCAGGAAGGGAAGGAGTACACGGCTGCTCTGACCGGTTCCGATGTAAAGGATGCTTCCGGCGGAATCCGTGAGGATCAGACCACAGGTTCTAAGGAAAATGTGGTATCCCTGCAGTTTACTGACGAGGGTGCAAAGAAGTTTGCGGATGTTACTGCAGCAAATGTAGGTTCTCCCGTTTATATCATTTATGACGGACAGATCGTAAGTTCTCCTACTGTACAGGAGGCTATCACAGGCGGAAGCGCAGAGATCAACAACATCAGCTCCTATGAGGAGGCTGAGTCTCTGGCAAGCACCATCAAGATCGGTGCACTTCCTCTGACACTGAAGGAGCTGCGTTCTCAGGTCGTAGGTGCTAAGCTGGGTAGTGATGCGGTTTCCACATCTCTGAAGGCAGGTGCCATCGGTCTCGGAATCGTATTCCTGATCATGATCATTGTATTCCGGTTCCCCGGATTCCTTGCATCCATTGCACTGTCCGTGTATGTGATCCTGGAGCTGTTCTTCCTGCAGACACTGAACATCTCTCTTACACTGCCCGGTCTGGCAGGTATCATCCTGTCCATAGGTATGGCGGTGGACGCAAATGTCATCATCTTCACGCGTATCAAAGAGGAGATCGGTGAAGGAAAGACGGTAAAGACGGCCATAAAGAACGGTTTCTCCAAGGCCTTCTCCGCCATCTTCGATGGAAATATCACAACCATTATCGCCGGCGTCGTGCTTCTGGCTATGGGCTCCGGTACAGTAAAGGGCTTTGCAAAGACGTTGATCCTTGGTATCGTTCTGTCCATGTTTACAGCCCTTGTGGTTACACGTGTACTTCTGAACTGCTTTGCAAATCTTGGTGTTACAAATAAGAAGCTTTATGGCGAGTCAAAGCATAAGAAGGTTGTTAAGTTTACAAAGGCATTCAAGTTCACAGGACTTATTTCTCTGGTTGTTATCGCCTGCGGTATCGGCGCACTCTTCGTAAACAAGAGCATCGACGGCCGTGGCAGCTCCCTGAACTACAGTCTGGAGTTCAGCGGCGGTACATCCACAACCGTTACATTTGATAAGGCATATACTCTGGAAGAGGCTGAGAAGGATATCGCTCCGGTGATCGCGGATGCAGCGGGTATCAATGTAGGTACCATCCAGATCCAGACCGTAGACGGAACAAATCAGATCGTCTTCAAGACGGCTGAAATGGATGAGGAAACCCGTACAAAGGTATCGGATGCCTTAGAGCAGAAGTTCAGTCTTACCGATGATAAGATTGAATCTGAGAATATCAGCAGCACCATCTCCAGTGAGATGCAGAGAGATGCGATCCTGGCGGTTGTTGTTGCATCCATCCTGATGCTGATCTATATCGCTATCCGGTTCTCGGATGTGCGTTTCGGTGCGGCTGCGGTTATCGCGCTGGTACACGACGTCATGGTTGTGTTCATGGTTTATTCCGTGGCGTACCTTACGGTCGGCGGTACATTTATCGCATGTATGCTGACCATTGTGGGTTACTCGATCAATGCGACGATCATCATCTTCGACCGTATCCGTGAGAACCTGCGTGATATGAATGTAAAACAGGTTGGTTATGACACTGTGGTCGATACCTCGATCTCACAGACCATGACGAGAAATATCTACTCAACCCTGACGACATTCTCAACGATCTTTATGCTGTATATCATGGGTGTTGCTTCCCTGAAGGAGTTCACCCTGACCCTGATCGCAGGTCTGATCTGTGGTCTGTATTCTTCCATCTTCATCACCGGCCCGCTGTGGCTGTTCCTGAAGAAGCATATCGGAAGGAAGAAGGCAGATGCTTCATCGGACAAGGACGGCGGAAAGGCTGTCAAAGCTTCGGATAAGAAGACCGCAAAGGTTGCGGCAAAATAAGTAATAAATCAGGATGAGCCACAGGAGTTTCCTGTGGCTTCTTCCGTTTTCGAATGAAAGGGAGGGACGTCATTCGGAGGGGTTGGAATTTGGACAGGATTGGAAGAGGGAGCTTAGGAGATATATGAGAAAAACAGTCGAGTGGAGAGTACATATGAAGAAGGCCGATTTTAGCGGCTTGGGGCAGAGGCTGGGGATCTCTCCGGTGATGGCCAGGGTCCTTGTGAACCGGGGGTTCGCAACAGCCGAGGAGCAGGAGTATTATCTCTACGGGACACTGGACAGCATCCCGGATTCAAAACTGATGCTGGGCATGGAGCCGGCGGTACGGATCCTGCAGGAGAAGCTGAAGGAGAAAAGGCACATCCGTATCATGTCAGACTATGATGTGGACGGTGTCACCTCGGCATATATCCTGTATAAAGGACTGCTCCGTCTGGACGGAGAGGTATCCATCGATATTCCGGACCGGATCCGGGATGGGTACGGAATGAATGTCCGGATGGTGGATCTGGCTCATGAAGAGGGAGTGGATACCATTGTAACCAGTGACAACGGCATCGCCTGCAACGAGGCGGTGGACAGGGCAAAGGAACTGGGAATGACCGTGATCGTAACGGATCATCACCAGGTACAGGATAAGCTGCCGGCGGCGGATGTGGTGATCGATCCCTGGCAGGAGGCCTGCCAGTATCCGTTTAATAATATCTGTGGCGCCGAGGTGGTCTACAAGCTGATCCGGGAGCTTTCTCTGGCAGAGGGAAAACCGCTGGGAAGTACGGATTTTCTGGAGTTTGTGGCTCTGGGAACCGTATGTGATATCATGCCGCTGATCCAGGAAAACCGGATCCTGGTGCGGGAGGGGCTTCGGGTCATGCTCCAAACTGAAAATGTGGGACTTCGGGCGCTTCTTGAGGTCACGGGGATCATGGCGAAGGGCGTTGTGACGGCAGGTAACCTGGGATACGTGATCGGCCCCTGCATCAATGCGGAGGGAAGACTGTCCAGTGCAAAGGAAGCCATGAAGCTGCTGCTCTGCACAGATCCTGAGGAAGCAAAGCGGATGGCGGAGGAAGTGAAGGAGCTGAACGAAAGCCGGAAGCAGTCGACCCAGGATGGGGCAGACCGAGCACTGGAGATCATTGAGGATCAGGGGATGGCAGAAAGAGACCATATCCTTCTGGTGGAGGTACCGGAGCTTCATGAATCCCTGGCAGGGATCGTGGCAAGCCGGATCAAGGAGGCCTACTACCGGCCCACCATCGTTTTCGCAAAGTCCTCCGAGGATGAAACCCTGCTGAAGGGCTCCGCCAGATCCATTGAGCCCTATAACATGTTTAAGGCACTTCAATCCGCAGAGCAGCATATCGTACATTTCGGCGGACATCCCATGGCGGCAGGCCTTACCATCCGAAGAGAGGAACTGGAGCCTCTGCGGAGCCGCATGAACGAACAGGAGACCTTGACGGAGGACGAGCTGGTGGAGAAGGTCTATATCGATGTCCCCATGCCCCTGTCCTACGTCACACTGGAACTGGCCAAACAGCTGGAGCAGCTGGAGCCCTTCGGAAATAAGAATCCAAAGCCACATTTTGGGGAGAGCGGACTGCAGCTGGAGGAGATCAAGACCTTAGGGGACGGAGCCCTGGCGGTACTCAGCTTCCGGGATAAACGGGGGCAGTTGGTAAAGGCAAAGCTGTTTCGGCCGGAATCCTTCATGGAATCTATAAAAATGTGGTCGGATGTGAATAATTGTGTTAAAATAAATAAATATCCCAAGCTGGATATCATATATTCTGTAGGCGTGAACCGTTTCCGCGGAGAAGAAAGCGCGGAGTGTATCGTGGAAGACTTCCGGAAGACGGAAGCATAGAAAGGTAAGGGGCTATGAAGAGTTTAGAGGATTATATTGTAACGATCCCGGATTTTCCGAAGCCGGGGGTTATGTTTCGTGATGTGACCAGCGTGCTGAAGGATCCGGATGGTTTTCGGCTGGCGATAGATGAGCTGACAAAGCTGCTGGATGGAATCGAGTATGATGTGATCGCCGGTGTGGAGTCCAGAGGCTTCCTGATCGGTGCGCCCATTGCCTATAACAAGAAGAAGTCGCTGGTTCCCATTCGTAAGAAGGGCAAGCTTCCCCGGGAGACCGTGGAGGAGACCTATGATCTGGAGTATGGAACCGCCACCATCGAAGTACATAAGGATGATATCCTGCCCGGACAGAAGGTGGTCATCATTGACGACCTCATCGCCACCGGCGGAACCGTGGCAGCAGCCGCGCACCTGGTAGAGTCACTTGGCGGAGAAGTTGTGAAGATGATCTTCCTCATTGAGCTGGAGGATCTGAAGGGCAGAGAGAAGCTGAAGGGTTATGATGTAGCAAGCGTAGTGAGCTACAAGGGATTGTAAGGCATTTGATCCGGGGGTTCGTTGTTATCTGGGGAATATGAGAGAAAGGGGAGTTTGTAATGGAAGAAACCGTTCGAGAATTGATCAAACAGCATAAACCGGCACAAGAACTTTCCACACCAGATGATTTCACATCACCGGAAGTACTGTACCAGGAACTCCTGCGATTCATCCGCATATATCATCCCTCAGATGATTTTTCGCTGATCGAGAAAGCGTACCATGTGGCTGACGAGGCACATCAGGGGCAGAAGCGGAAATCAGGAGAGCCCTACATCATTCATCCGCTCTGCGTAGCCATCATACTTGCAGAGCTGGAAATGGATAAGGAGACCATCGTTGCCGGACTTCTTCATGACGTGGTAGAGGATACCGCCATGACGAAGGAGGATGTGGCGAGAGAGTTCTCCGATGAGGTGGCGCTTCTGGTGGACGGCGTTACCAAGCTGACACAGCTGAATCTTTCCCAGGATAAGATCGAGATCCAGGCAGAAAATCTTCGGAAAATGTTCCTGGCCATGGCCAAGGATATCCGCGTTATCATCATCAAGCTGGCGGACCGTCTGCATAACCTGAGAACTCTGCAGTATCAGTCTCCCGCCAAGCAGATCGAAAAAGCCAGAGAGACTATGGACATCTACGCGCCCATCGCGCACAGGCTCGGTATCTCCAAGATCAAGATCGAGCTGGATGACCTCTGCATGCAGTACCTCTATCCCGAGGTCTATAAGGATCTGCAGCAGAAGATCGACGAACGTCTGGCAGAGAGAGAGGAGTTTATCTCTCATATGGTGGAGGAGGTATCCCGCCATATCCGTGAGGCCGGCATTCAGGCGGAGATCGACGGACGTGTAAAGCACATTTTCAGTATATACAAGAAGATGAAGACCCAGAACAAGACGCTGGATCAGATCTATGATGTCTTCGCACTGCGTGTCAAGGTGGATACCGTGCGCGACTGTTATGCGGCTCTGGGTATCATTCACGAGAAATATAAGCCGATCCCCGGAAGGTTCAAGGACTATATCGCCATGCCGAAGGCGAACATGTACCAGTCCCTGCACACCACCCTGATCGGACATGAGGGCAAGCCCTTTGAGATTCAGATCCGGACCTACGAGATGCACCGGATCGCTGAATACGGTATTGCCGCTCATTGGAAATATAAGGAAAGTGGTTCGAAAAATGTCACGAGCGAGGAGGAGAAGCTGAACTGGCTTCGTGAGATCCTGGAGTGGCAGAACGATACCACGGATAATAAGGAATTCATGAATGCGGTTAAGACGGATCTGGATCTGTTCACGGATCAGGTTTATGTCTTTACTCCCGCTGGAGATGTGAAGACCCTTCCCAAGGGCTCCACTCCCATCGACTTCGCATATCTGATCCATACCGCTGTGGGAAATACCATGGTCGGCGCAAGGATCAACGGCTCCATGGTTCCCATCGAGACACCGCTTCGCAGCGGGGATCTGGTGGAGATCATTACCTCGGGTAATTCCAAGGGCCCCAGTCAGGACTGGCTGAAGGTGGTGAAGAGCTCGCAGGCCAAGAACAAGATCAATCAGTGGTTCCGCCAGGAGCATAAGGCGGATAATATCCAGAAGGGGAAGGCGGCAGTCGACGATTACTGTAAGACCAAGGGAATCGCCACCTCCGAGCTTCTGGTGCCGGAGCTGATGGAACCCACGCTGAAGAAGTATAACTTCCCGGATTGGGACAGCCTTATGGCTGCCGTGGGACATGGCGGTATCAAGGAGGGGCAGATCGTTAACCGTCTGCTGGAGGAACGCACCCGTCTGCAGAATAAAGACAAGACGGATGAGGAGCTGGTTTCTGAGATCCGACGCGGCCGGCATGTCTATGAGATCCCCAAGGGCGGGATCAAGGTTCAGGGGATCCATGATGTGGCAGTCCGCTTCTCCAAATGCTGTTCCCCCGTGCCCGGAGACGAGATCGTCGGGTTCATCACCCGGGGACGTGGAATCTCCATTCACCGGACGGACTGCATCAATGTACTCAGTATGGATGAGGGCGACCGTGCCCGCCTGATCGAAGCCGAATGGGCCGAGGGCGCAACGGAGCAGCCGGAAGCAGAGTACATGACGGAGATCAACATTTACGCATCCGGAAGACAGGGAATCGTATTCGAGATCTCCAAGGTGTTCAACGAGGCAAAGGTAGGCATCAAGGGTATGACGGTGCGCACCTCCAAGCAGGGAAAGATGACCATCACCATGCAGTTCGGAGTTCGTTCCAAGGAGCAGCTGGCATGGCTGTCCTCCAAGATCCGGAACATAGAAGGGATCATCGATATCGAGCGTACCACAGGCTGATGCCGAGGGCGAAGAGCGATACGCCGGACATTTCGGTGCAATAATTACGACGGAGAAGAATATATGGTTGAGTTAAATATCATTTCTGCAGTGCTGGGCCCTGTGTCCACCAACTGCTATACAGTTTCAAATGTGCAGACCAAGGATACGGTGATCATCGATCCCGCAGACAGCGGCGATCATCTGGTTGCCATGATCGAGGACCAGGTCCTGGTTCCGAAGGCGATCCTGCTGACCCACGGACATTTTGACCATTGCATGGCGGTTCCGCGGCTGAAGGAGGAGTATCCGGAGATCGAGATCATCATCGGAAAGGATGATGTGGAGTGGCTGAAGGATCCCATGAAGAACCTGTCCATTCCATTTATCGGCGAGAGCTTCTCTCTGGAGCCGGATCGTACCGTAACCGACGGAGAGGTACTGGATATCCTTGGCACGAAAATGCAGTGCATTCAGGTTCCGGGACATACTCCCGGCGGCATGTGCTACTACTTCCCGGAGCAGCATCTTCTCTTTGACGGAGATACGCTGTTTGCCGGCAGTGTGGGACGGACGGACTTCCCCGGCGGAAGCCAGGATGCCTTGATGTCCGGGATCCGGAAGAAGCTCTTTACCCTTCCGGAGAATACCCTGGTATTCCCGGGACATGACCGGGCAACCACCATCGAACGCGAGATCGCAGAGAATATGTACTTCTGATCCTGAGGGAAGAAGTATTAGATAAAAGTGAGAGATAAAGTTAAGGGCAGAGGTTAAGGAAAAAGAATGATCCTGCTGGTTGAGAACGACATTTCCTATACGAATGACCTCCGGGCCATGCTTCAGGCCTTTTATGCAGAGGAGAAGATCCAGGGGGTTTCACCGGAACAGGTGGCGGACTACAAACGGGAGCTCTTTCAGGAGTTCCGGTTTGTATTTACTGCGCTCTATCGGGAGCAGCATACCCGTCTTCGTCTGGAGGAGAACGGAAAGGTGGTATTTACCGCCTATATCAACGGGGATTATGAGAACAGGGCCGCATTTCGAAATCGTCTGAAGCTGGCGTCATACCGGCTGCTTTCGGACTATACCGGACGGGAGCTTCCCTGGGGAAGCCTTACGGGCATGCGTCCCACGAAGATCGCCTCCAAAGCACTGAAGGACGGACTGGAACGGGATGAGATCATCGACGGATACATGGAGGCCTATCAGGTATCGGAGGAGAAGGCGTCCCTTGCAGTGGACGTAGCCATTCGCGAGAAGGAACTGCTGGAAAGTGTGGATCCCATGCGGGATTATTGCCTCTATGTGGGAATTCCCTTCTGCCCCACCCGCTGCCTTTACTGTTCCTTTGCGGCATATCCCATCGACCAGTATGCCATGTCAGTCAGTGAATATCTGGACGCTCTCATCCAGGAGCTGCAGATTTTATCTTATGTAAACCGAAAGAGACGGCTGGTTTCCGTGTATATCGGAGGAGGTACGCCCACTTCCCTGGAAGCGGGCTTTCTGGACCGTCTGCTGCAGGCCATTGCAGATAATTTTGATTTTTCCCATCTCAGGGAGTATACGGTGGAGGCCGGAAGGCCGGACAGCATGAACCCGGATAAAATGCGGGTGATGAAGCGGCATGGTGTTACCCGCATCAGCATCAATCCCCAGACCATGCGGGACCGTACGCTGCAGAAGATCGGCCGGGACCATACCTCGGAGGACGTGATCCGGGCATTCCGCCTTGCAAAGGAATTCTCCTTTGAGAATATCAACATGGATATCATCGCAGGACTTCCGGAGGAGACCCCGGATGACATGCGTTATACCCTGGGACTGATCGAGAAGCTGGCACCGGACAGCCTTACAGTCCACAGTCTGGCAGTGAAACGGGCGGCTGAGTTGAAGAATCAGTTTGATGCCCTTCGACATACCTTCCACAGGTACACGGACAAAATGCTGGAGCTGGCCCATGAAAGCGCAACGAGAATGGGGCTCACGCCCTACTACCTGTACCGACAGAAGAACATTTCCGGGAACCTTGAAAATGTGGGCTACGCGAAGAAGCCCTGTCTTTACAATGTTCTCACCATTGAAGAACGGCTGGACATCATGGCGGCAGGCGCAGGCTCCGTAACGAAGCTTCTCCGGATGGATGAGCAGACGGGCGAGATCCTGGGCGTGGACCGGGTTGAGGATGTGAAGAATGTAGACCAGTATATGGGCCGGATCGATGAGATGATCGAGCGGAAGCGGGAAGCCACCGAGGGGAAGCTGCGATTTGGATGATCCGTTGTTTTCCATATGGGGATGTGCTAAAATGACAAAATAGTTGTGACAGCAAGGTGCTGTCAGAAGGAGATGAATAGATATGGCAGAATCCATGAAGGGACTGAAACGGTCCCACAGATGTGCAGAGCTTTCAAAGGCAAATGTCGGCGAGACCGTCACCGTGATGGGATGGGTACAGAAGAGCCGGAATAAGGGCGGTATCGTCTTTACGGATCTTCGGGACCGTTCCGGAGTCCTGCAGATCATTTTTGAAGAGAAGACAGCAGGCGCAGAAGTGTTCGAGCGTGCAGGAAAGCTGCGGAGCGAGTTTGTTATCGCAGTCACCGGAAAGATCGAGCTTCGGGCCGGCGGTGTAAATGAGAATATGAAGACCGGTGAGATCGAGCTCATCGCAGATTCTCTCCGGGTACTGTCGGAAGCGGAGACACCTCCCTTCCCGGTGGAAGAGAACAGCAAGACGAAGGAGGATATCCGTCTTAAGTACCGGTTCCTGGATCTTCGTCGTCCCGACATTCAGAGAAATATCATGCTGCGCAGCAAGGTGACCACCACGGTGCGTCAGTTCATGGCAGAAGAGGGCTTCCTGGAGATCGAAACACCGATCCTCTGCAAGTCCACACCGGAAGGCGCGCGGGACTATCTGGTACCCAGCCGCATCCATCCGGGCAGCTTTTATGCTCTGCCCCAGTCACCCCAGCTCTTCAAGCAGCTGCTGATGTGCTCCGGGTATGACCGTTATTTCCAGATCGCAAAATGCTTCCGTGATGAGGATCTTCGTGCTGATCGTCAGCCGGAGTTTACTCAGATCGATATGGAGCTCAGCTTTGTCGATGTAGATGATGTCATCGATGTCAACGAGCGTCTGCTGCAGCGGATGTTCAAGGATGCCATCGGTGTTGATGTGCAGCTTCCCATCCAGCGGATGACCTGGCAGGAGGCTATGGAGCGTTACGGCTCCGATAAACCGGACCTTCGATTCGGCATGGAACTCATCGACATTTCCGACACGGTGAAGGACTGCGAGTTCGTGGTATTCTCCGGTGCCCTGGCAGCGGGCGGTACCGTTCGTGCCATAAATGTACCGGGAATGGGCGGCATGGCCAGAAAGAAGCTGGATGCCCTCACCGAGTTTGTGAAGGGGTACGGAATGAAGGGAATGGCATACATTTCCATTCCGGAAGAAGGAGAAGAGAAGTGCTCCTTCGCCAAGTTCATGAAGCCCGAGGAACTGGATGCCATCAAGGCAAAGACTGAGGCGAAGCCCGGAGACCTGATCCTGATTCTTGCAGATGCAAAGAAGAAACTGGTTCTGGAAACCCTGGGTGCTCTTCGCTGCCACATGGCAGAGGAAATGGGCCTTTGCGACAAGGATACCTTCCGGTTCGTATGGATCACTGAATTCCCCCTGCTGGAGTGGAGCGAGGAGGAGAATCGTTTTGTAGCGATGCATCATCCCTTCACCATGCCTATGGAGGAGGATCTGGACAAGCTGGAGAGCGATCCCGGTGCAGTTCGTGCCAAGGCATATGATATCGTGCTGAACGGCGTGGAGATCGGCGGAGGATCCGTCCGTATCCACCAGAATGATATTCAGGAGAAAATGTTCGAGGTCATCGGACTTACCTCCGAGGATGCAAATGACAAGTTCGGCTTCCTGCTCACGGCATTTAAGTACGGTGTTCCGCCCCACGCAGGACTTGCGTATGGTCTGGACCGACTGCTCATGCTGATGTGCAAATGTGACTCCATCCGTGAAGTCATCGCCTTCCCGAAGGTGAAGGATGCCTCCGACCTGATGAGCGAGGCACCGAATATCGTAGATCCCGTACAGCTGGAGGAGCTGGGGATCGCGCTGGTAACCCCGGAGGAAACCGCGGTGTCAGAGGAGTCAGAGAAATAAGTTAGGAATAAGTCTTGAATAAGTAACAGGTACAGGAGTTGATATGCAGATACTTTGGACGATAATCTTCATAGGAGCAGCTCTTGGATTGTCTCTCATCATCACACTGGTGAACCGTCGCTGGGATGCATACATCCGGGCGCGGGAGGACTATGATGAAGATGTAGACGGGAAAATGACAAAGAAGGAAAAGGAAGCATTCCAGGCAAGGAAGGAAGCGGAAGCAAAGCTTACCCGGATGCCCTTTGGCGAGGTGGTTAAGGAACGGCCGAGGCGGCTGATCGCCTGTATGGTTCTAAGCGTTGCTGCCGCTGTATCCCTGGTGGTACGGTATGGCGCAAATGCGGCGACTGCCACACTGCTGGCCTTCTTTCTGATCCTGATCCTCATTGCCATGATCGATCTGGACACCATGGAGATACCATTTTCCCTGAATCTTGCCATCCTGGCACTGGGGGGACTGTCCATCCTTACATTTCAGTGGACGGAGCCCTTCTCGGAGATCACCATCGTGAACCGTATTGTGGGAATGCTGGTGATAGCAGTGCCCATGATCCTCATCAATCTGGTGGTAGCCGGCGCATTTGGCGGCGGAGACGTGAAGCTGATGTTTGCGGCAGGCTTCCTGCTGGGCTGGAAGATGATCGTCAGCGGCTTCTTTATGGGAGCCATCGTCGGAGCGGTGGTAGGCGTCACCGTGATGGTACGGAAGAAGAAGGGCGGAAAGGAGCATATCCCCTTCGGACCGTCTCTTTGCGCAGGCATGTATCTGGCGGTTATGTTTGGTACGCAGATGATGGACTGGTATATCGAGATCCTGAAGAAGGCCATGGGGCAGGAGTAAGAGAGAGAAAAGAGAAATAACAAAGAATGGCAGGTGAGGTTATGAGAAAAAATTGGGTACTTGGAATTGCAGGGGTGCTGATCGCGGGTACGCTCGCCCTTTCGACGCCGCAGATCACTGAGGCTTCCGTTCCGACGGTGCAGTATGCGGTGCAGGCTCAGTATGAGACCGGAGTATTATCCAAACAGACGCCGGTTGTGATGGCGTCCCAAAATGGCTGGGTGAAATCCGGTGATAAGTATTATTATTACAAGAAGGGTGTTAAGCAGACCGGATGGAAGGTGATCAAGAACAAGCGGTACTACTTCAACAAGAAGGGCGTCATGCAGACCGGCTGGCTTGAGTCAAAGAACAAGTGGTACTACCTGGGTGAGGACGGAGCGGCTGTGAAGGGCTGGAAGAAGCTGGATGACAGCTGGTATTATTTCAGCAGCAAGCTTGGTATCATGCAGACCGGCTGGACGAAGATCAACAAGAAGTGGTATTACTTCAACAGCAAGGGTATGATGGTTACCGGTCAGAAGGTCATCGGCGGAAAGCTCCACAACTTCAAACCCAACGGTCAGTGGACCGGAGAGGTGGATACCTCCGGATCCGGAAGTACATCCAAAACCTTCCAGGGCCGTACCTATGATGCGGCCAAGGCCATTAAGTTTGCGAAAGAGCATACGGCAGTGGATGTGTCCAAGGGCCTGGCAAGAAGCCAGTGCATTTACGGATGGCAGTGTGCGGAGTTCCTTTCCAACTGTCTGAAGGTGGGCGGTATGCCGGAGTACAGCGATCATGCGACGATCCTTCATGGTCAGCTGGCGAATGACCCCATGATCGAGGAGATCGTGGTTCCTCTGGATAACGGTTATATCAAGCTGGAGAATGTTCCCCACGGCGAGATCGCTGCAGGAGACCCCATCCTTCTGTACTGTCCTCATTGTACAGACGGAAGACCCTTTGTTCACTCCCTGTTCTTTGTGGGCTGGAGTGAAGACGGCTGCGCAAAGATCTACTGCCATAACAACAGAAATGTGGGTACGGTCAACCGCTGGCCTGCATGCTATGCATGTCACGGCGGACTGACGGAAGCGCACGTAATGCATATCCGTGTGAATTCTCCCAAGGAGAACAATACCTATCCCCACAACTCCTTTATGCATGTGGGAAAAGAGACCTGGCATATCAACTCCAAGGGACTGAAGGACACCGGCCTGATCACAGTGGACGGTGAGAAGTATCTCTTCAACTCCAAGGGCGTTATGCAGACCGGCTGGCAGGAGATCAACGGCGGATGGTATTACTTCGATACCGCCGGCAAGATGGTCAAGGGCTGGATGAAGCTGAACAACAAGTGGTACTATCTGAACAAGGGTAAGATGGTTACCGGCGTAAATAAGATAGGCAAAAAGACCTACTTCTTTAACTCCCAGGGCGTTATGCAGACCGGCTGGATCAGCAGTGACGGAAACAAGTACTATGCTGCATCTGACGGCGCCATGGTCAAGGGCTGGAAGAAGATAAAAGGAAAGCAGTACTACTTCAACAGCGACGGTGCTATGCGTACCGGATGGCTGAAGTATAAGAGCAAGTATTACTATTTCAGCAATAAGGCCGGCAAGAAGGGCGTTATGCTCACCGGCAAGGTGAAGATCCAGGGCAAGGTTTATAAGTTTAATAAATCCGGTGTCTGTACAAACCGGTAATATGTGAAGGGCGGCATGGAAATCGGCGCCCGAGAAAGAAGGAGAAAGAAACATGGCAGAAGAAAAGAAGATACCCTACAAGATTTATCTGACGGAAGAGGAGATGCCGAAGGCATGGTACAATCTCCGCGCGGACATGAAGGTAAAGCCGGCACCCCTGCTGAACCCGGGAACAGGAAAGCCGCTGACGGCAGAGGAACTTGCACCTATTTTCTGTGAGGAGCTTGTAAAGCAGGAACTGGATAACGATACGAAGTTTGTGGATATCCCCCAGGAGATCCTTGATTTCTATAAAATGTTCCGCCCCTCACCGTTGGTTCGTGCTTACTGCCTGGAGGAGAAGCTCCAGACACCGGCAAAGATCTACTACAAATTCGAGGGTAATAATACCAGCGGAAGTCATAAGCTGAATTCCGCCATCGCACAGGCATATTACGCAAAGAAGCAGGGCCTGAAGGGCGTTACCACAGAGACCGGAGCCGGTCAGTGGGGAACTGCTCTCTCCATGGCCTGCGCATATCTGGGACTGGACTGCAAGGTCTATATGGTAAAGGTTTCCTATGAGCAGAAGCCCTTCCGTCGTGAGGTTATGAGAACCTACGGTGCATCCGTTGTTCCGTCACCCTCAGAGACCACAGAGGTAGGACGTAAGATCCTGGCTGAGCATCCGGGTACCACCGGAAGCCTTGGCTGCGCCATCTCCGAGGCGGTTGAGGTTGCAACAAAGAACCCGGGCTATCGTTACGTACTGGGCAGTGTGCTGAATCAGGTACTGCTGCATCAGTCAGTGATCGGTCTGGAGACCAAGGCAGCGCTGGATAAGTACGGCATCAAGCCGGACATCATCATCGGCTGTGCCGGCGGCGGTTCCAACCTGGGAGGTCTCATCGCTCCCTTCATGGGCGAGAAGCTCCGGGGAGAGGCTGATTACCGCATCATCGCTGTAGAGCCCGCATCCTGCCCCAGCTTCACACGCGGTACATTTGCATATGATTTCTGTGACACAGGTATGATCTGCCCGCTGGCAAAGATGTATACGCTGGGCTCCAGCTTTATCCCTTCTGCAAACCATGCAGGCGGACTCCGGTTCCACGGCATGAGCAGCACCCTTTCCCAGCTGTATCATGACGGTTACATGGAGGCTGTTTCCGTTGAGCAGACCGATGTATTCGAGGCAGCGGAATTCTTCGCAAGAACAGAGGGTATCCTTCCGGCACCGGAGAGCTCACATGCCATCCGTGCAGCCATCAACGAGGCAAAGAAGTGCAAGGAGACCGGCGAGGAGAAGACCATCGTATTCGGCCTGACAGGAACCGGTTACTTCGATCTGGTTGCTTACCAGAAGTATAACGACGGTGAGATGAGCGACTACATCCCCTCAGATGAGGAGATCGCTGCATCCGTTGCAAAGCTTCCCAAGGTTGAGGGCTGAGGATAGACCGGCTGAGACCGAAAGCATAAAAAACAAAAGAGACAATGGAGCGTAGGTTTAGCTTCCATTGTCTCTTTTTTTGTCGATCGGCTTTATATGATCTATACGAACTATACGATCTCCAGAATGGTATTTACCATCAGGTCATTCTGCTTCGGGTTCATGAAGCAGAAGCGGATATACTTGTTGCTGAGACCCCGGATGTCATCGCACCGGCGGATCATGATGCCCCGCAGGCTGCAATGCTCAGCCACCATGGAGGAGTTCAGGTCATCCTTCAGGATCTTCATCAGCATGAAGTTTGCCTGAGGCTTGAACAGCTTAATGGTGCGGCAGGGTGCCATGGCCAGATAGACCAGACTGCGCTCGGTATGAACCGTGGAGCGGGAATCCTCGATGTATTTCGTATCCTTGAACATATCGACGCCGGCGATGGCCGACAGGGTTGCGATATTGTTCTTTGTTGTGGTCAGGTCAATGATATGGGCCAGCTCTTCATTGTTCATGATGGCGTAAGCGAACCGGAGTCCGGGTACGGCGAAGAACTTGGATACGCTCCGGAGAACTGCCAGATTCGTGAATTCATCCGTCAGCGGAACGGCGGTGACCTCTTCATAGTCATCCAGGAATTCCACGTACATCTCATCGACAAGAAGGAAGATGTCCAAAGTCTTGCAGGCTTCCGCCAGCTGAGCCACTTCATCCCGGGTGATGCGCTTGGAGGTGGGGTTGTTGGGATTGCCCAGGATCACCAGATCCAGAGAGGAATCCAGCTTCTGGATCAGATCCATCACATCCAGCTCGTATTCCTTCTCCTCATCCAGGTTGTAGAATACGGTCTCACATCCGTAGGCGGTCATGACCTTCTCGTACTCGGTGCTGCTGGGTACCAGGATCAGAGCCTTCTTCGGTGTAAGAAGCGCAGCAAACAGGCGAAGCAGATCC
Organism: uncultured Lachnospiraceae bacterium; assembly: GCA_902792005.1. Taxonomy (GTDB): domain Bacteria; phylum Bacillota; class Clostridia; order Lachnospirales; family Lachnospiraceae; genus Eubacterium_Q. Next base: position 25,993 of record CADAXW010000008.1, on the reverse strand, counting down.
GGTGAACCGTTTCCCATGATGATACGTTCCAGGGTGGTGCCGGCATAATCTGCGATGGCAGTTTTCAGATTTGCATAATAGATATCCGGGTATTTTATGATAGAACTGATGTTGTTTGCGATGGACTGCTTTACCGAGACAGGAATCCCAAGCGGGTTCAGATTTGCATCATAAAGCACTGTTTCGTATTGCTCGATCCGTAGTTGATTTGGACTCATTCCGAAACCTCCGACGTGTAGATATTTTACTTTCAAAACAATGCCGAATCTGCTATAATAGATTGACTTGGTATCGTTTTTCACACGCTACCATTATTCTACAACATTTTGACCGGTATTCGCAAGTTTTATTTGTCGGAGATAGTAACATGAAGGCGATCGTTGAACAGTATGCAAAGGGCGGTTTTCGCATCGACCGGCCGGACGTATACATATCAAAACAGAATTTTAAACTCAGTATTGAGGCGGGAACCGTATATTGGGGGGCCTTCCAGGTAGAGAGCCGGAACAAGCACCCCATCAAAGGCATGGTCTATGACAGCAGATACCTGCTGCGTTTCGAAAATCACAGCTTTATCAGCCGAAAATTCGAGGTTCGTTATTCCTTTGATGCAACCTGTCTTGAGGCAGGACAGAACTTCCGTGGGCACATAAATGTGATCACCGACGGGGGTGAATTCCGTCTGCCCTACGATATCAGCATCGTTCCGCCCTGCGTTACCTGCGGAAGTGAGCGGATCGATGATCTGTTCAAGTTTGCCGCACTGGCCGAGCGTAACTGGACCGAGGCGACGCGGCTGTTCATGAGCGATGACTTCCGTCGTACATTTATCAATCGGGAACCCCATCTGAAGCTGGTTTACGAGAGTCTTCTGGACAGTCACTCCGTAGATCAGGCCATGGAGGAGTTCCTGGTTCTTGTGCATAAAAAGCGTACCGTGACCCTCTCGACCGACAAGGCAAAACTGGATCTGGTCATGCCTGCCGAGACAGAGAGTATCTCTGTAACACTGACAAAGAATACCTGGGGTTATACCCGGTCTGAGATCCGCAGCAATGCGGAGTTCATCATTCCGGCGAAGAAGACCCTTACTTCTGCAGATTTCACGGCAAATTCCTGTGATCTGCAGGTCTATATCTCTCCGGAGCATGTGCCGGACGGTGAGAACACCGGAAAACTGATCGTCGAGAATATCTACCAGAAGATCGAGATCGAGATTCACCTGGAGCGGCCGAAGCAGCGCAGGATGGATCAGGAAAATCGTCTGAAGGAACAGGAATATAAGCAGTGCCGCATCAATCTGACCCAGGCCTATCTGGATTTCCGTATGGATCGGATCGGGCTGGATGAGTATGTGGCCGACACCCTGGAAGCTTTGCGGGTGCTGATGGAGATGGAGCCGGAGGAGGATATGTACCGGCTTGCTGTCATGCACATGAACATCCTGAAGGGTGACTATGCCAAGGTGGAGCAGGAGTTCGTCCGCATCGAGGCGGATGTGGACCGGAGTCTGATGACCAATCAGGAGAAATGCTATTACAGCTACCTGAAGGCCATGATGCTCAGGGATGATGATACCGTGGAAAAGACGGCCAACATGATCCGCCGGAACTACCGGACACAGGAGCCGAAGATGTTCTTCTTCTGGCTGCTGCTTTTTGTGGATCCGGTCTACAGCGAGGATAAGGGCGCGCTGTACCGTGAGCTGACGGAAATGTACGAGGAGGGCGAAAACAGCCCCATCATTTACTTTGAGCTCTGCGATATCCTGAATGCGAATCCTCTGATGCTGAAGCGGCTGACCCCCTTTGAGATCACCACCATCAAGTGGGGACTCCGTCATAATTACATTTCCGATGATGTACTGAATGAGTTTGTCAAGCTGGCAGGGCGGAACAAGGAGTTCAATAAGCAGATCTTTGATGTGCTCCGTTCCATCTATGACAAGAATGAGGATGTCCTCCGCCGGGAACGCCTGATGCGCGAGCACCACAGCCTTGAGAAGGAAGAGGAGGTTGTGGAGGAAACACCCTCCTTCGCGGATGAGGAAGAGGACGATTTCATTTTCACCGGCTTTGATGAGGACGAGCCGGAGGAGGAGCTCCGCGAGGAGATCAACGCCCCGGGCGATCCTTTACGTCTTTCCAGTGAAGATGAGGAATACAACAGAGAAGAGGAACAGCTGGACAAAAAGGTGCAGCAGTCCTTTGATGATAAGTTTGATGAGACCATCCACGCCGAGGCGGAGGAGCGTCTGCTGAAGAAGGAGAATGAGAACCTGGAGGTTCTGGGCTCCATCTGCTCCATGCTGATCTCCGCAAATATGCTGGATGTCCGGTATCACCGGTTCTATAAGGCAGCGGTCCTGCAGTCCCTGAAGTTCATCGGCCTCAACGAGTGCTATATCCGAAGCATGGACCGGACGCACTATGAGCTGATCCCGCCATCGGTACTGATGTACCTGAATTACAAGAATACCCTGAATGAGGATGAGCTTGCATATCTCTATGCAAATGTGATCTTTAACAAGTCCGAGCATATGAAGATCTATCATGAATATGCACCTACCATGGAGGACTTCATGGAGAGCATGATCATGAAAGGCAAGGTCAATGATGACCTGACGGTGATCTATGATGAGTTCCTGGAGCCGGAGTCCGTCAGCTCCCTGTTTGCGGGCAAGCTGATCAACATCATCTTCCGCAGGAAGCTGGTGTGCTACAACAAGAATATCCGTGCGGTGATCGTAAGCCACGGCGAGCTGTCCAAGGTGCAGCACGTTCAGCTGGTGGACGGCGAAGCCTATGTGGAGATCCTTTCGGACAACGCATCCATCATTTTCGAGGATAAGGACGGAAACCGTTACGCAGGATCCATTCCCTATCACTTTGAGCGGATCGTGGATGAAAAGGCATACATCCCCATCTGCCGGGAGTACAGTCCCAGAGATTACCGGGTACTGCTTTATAACTACGAGAGCATCGGAGAGTTTACCTACAAGAACGCCCGCGAGGTAAATGCGGCGCGGGAGATCATCAACTGTGAGGAGATCTCCGACGACTACAAGCAGCAGGCATGCCTGGATATCATTGAGTATTATCACGAGAACCGGGATGCGGATGTGCTGATCAAGTATCTGCGCCGGCTGGATATCGAATATCTGACTCACGCAAATGCGCGCACCATCATCACCTACCTCATCGACATGAACCTGTTCGATAAGGCATTTGAGGCGGTAAAGCTGTACGGCTTCAACGAGCTGGATGTCCGGGAGCTGTATCGTCTGGCAGACTATGGTGTGGAGGATTCCGAGGGCTTCCTGAACGAGAACCTGATGTCCATCTGCCTGAACCTGTATAAGACGGGAACAGTCAATGCCAATATCCTGACCTACATGGTCATGAACTTTAACGGCTCCATCGACGAGCTGGCAGGCCTGTTCAAGCTGGCAAAGGATAAGGTGGCAGATGTGGGATCTCTGGCAGAGAACACCCTGGCACAGATGATGTTTGCGGGCGAGCACCTGGAGTACATTTACGATATCTTTGCCACCTACTATAACGGACGCAGCCGCGGCCTTGTAGTAAAGGCATTCCTCCGGCTGGCCGCTCACAATTACCTGATCAAGGATATGCAGGTGCCGAACTATATCTTCGAGGCCCTTTATTCCGAGATCATGAAGGGGAATATCGACGACGAGATATCCTCCATGGCGCTGCTTCTCTATTTCAGCCGCCTGGAGCGTTATACCAATGAGCAGAAGAAATGGATCACGGACACGGCGCTCCGCTTTGTGGATGCCGGAAAGATCCTGCCCTTCTACAAGAGCTTTGCTTCCTTCCTGGAGCTGCCGCAGGATGTATTCCTGAAGACGTATCTGATCTACAAGTCGGAGAATCGCCGGCAGGTATTTGTCCGTTACAGCACGGGAACCGGCGTGAGAGCCCGGGAGATGACCAAGGTTCACCGGATGGAGGAAGTGGTCAGCGGACTCTATGTTATGGAGTTTGTGGTATTCCACGGAGAACGTCTGGTATACAGCATCGAGGACGATCCCGACGGCAACGCACAGATCGTGGAGAGCGAGGTTCTGAAGAAGAAGTCCTACAACAAGCAGGACCTGAACCGATTCGAGATGATCAACAGCATGCTGGTAAAACAGGAAATGCGCAAGGACAAGGAGCTGCTGGAGGATCTGGACGTATATATCAATACCGTTCACCTCTTCGAGGAGAACCTGACGTTACTGTAAGACAAAGAAAGAAGGAAACCTATGGCGGACGCGTTTTACATCGGAATGGATCTATGCTCGGATTTTACCCAGCTGTCCTACTATAATGATATCAAGCGGGAACCCGAGTCAGTCAGCCAATTGAATAATAAAGAAACCTATCTCATGCCGAACATCCTGTTCCACAGCACGGAGACCGGCCACTGGTACGTGGGCGGTGAGGCCTCCGAGGCCCGTTTCAATGAAGAGGGTATCATCATTGACGGCATTTTCGAGAATCTGGAAAGCAATGACACGGTTTCCGTGGAGGGAGAGGATTACACCTATCCGGACCTGTTCGTGAAAATGGTGAAGCTTCATATCGACTCCTTCCTGTACCGTTATGAGGACGCCACCATCCGCAAGCTGGTGATCTCCGTCCCGGAGTATAACAGCAGGATCTATCAGCTGCTTTCCGGGCTTTACAAGCTGATGGATGTGCCGGAGGAGGCAGTGGAGATCACAAGCCATCTGGACAGCGGACTTTTCTATATCTTCAATCAGGAGCAGGGACTCTGGATCAACTCCGTGGCCCTGTATGATTATAATGCGGACGGACTGAATTATTATCGGATCGACATTTCCAGGAATCGGAGTCCCAAGCTGGTGACGGTGACCCACGAGGATTATTCCTCCCAGATGTCCCTCAGCCAGTACGGAAATGATACCTATCAGATGGATGTGGACTTTGCGAAGATCGCAGATTATGAGATGAAGAAGGCCTACATTTCCTCAGTTTATCTGACGGGAGTGGGCTTTACCAACAAGTGGATGAAGAAGTCCACAAATGTACTGTGCCAGGGGCGCAGGGTGTTTGTGGGACAGAATATCTATACAAAGGGTGCATGCTACCGGGCTGTCGGAGGAGAGTATAAGGCCTTCTATGACCAGTTCTTTGTGGAGACCAAGGAAAATGTACTCTTTGACGTGGGACTTTCCCTGGACGACGAGAAGGATACCTTCGTTCCCATCGTGAACGGCGGAAAGCAGTGGTATAACATCCGGGGCAAGATCTTTGTGATCCTGGATGATACGGATACCATCACCCTGGTTTACCGCAGCCGTCATACCGATGAGGAGAAGCGGGAGGTGGTGAAGATCCACGGCATACCGAAGCGGCCCAACAAGACCACGAAGCTGTCCCTGGAGGTGGAATTCGAGAATCCCACGGACGGTGCTGTGATCATACGGGATCTGGGCTTCGGCAAGCTGTTCCCCACCACGAATAAGATCTACAGAAAGGAGTTTTCCATTACATGGCAAAGCTGATCGTATGTACAACGAAGCAGGCAGAGACTCCTTTCACCTTCCTGAATACGAAGGTTGAGATCTATACCTATGAGGAGCTCTGCTTCTATATCTACAACAATACCGTGCTGATCTCCAAGTCAGCCCTGTCCGACCGTCTCTGGACCTGGATCCGGGATGAACTGGATATGCCTCAGCTGGCAGACCGGCTGGTGGGTCTGGCCAACAAAACCCCCTTTGTGCAGGATCTTCTGGTAGAGATCCTGAATGCAGGCGAGTATTACACGCCCGAGGAGGTCAAGACCTATGCGGCTGCATGGCAGAAATACAGAAAGCTTTCTCCCATTCAGAGAGAGAAGCTGAAGGCGGACGGGTATCTGGGATATCGCAGATTCATCCGTGCCTCCATCATTTATGACGGGATCATTCAGCAGGAGGCTGAGATCCAGGATCGGGAATTCCTCGGAAATGTATATCACAACCGGGCGGTGGCAGCAGCCAACAACCTGGATACCGAGGATGCAAAGAAGTTCTTCCTGAAGGCCTACGACCTGAATGGAAATCAGGAATCCCTGAAGAGCTATTTCTATGTGGTCTCCGCCACGGAGGACATCATGACCCTGAAGTCAGAGGTCCACAAGATGGGACTCTCCGAGCGCTATTTCGAGGATATCATGATGGAGATCGGAGATTCCAAGGATGACGTCCGGGAAATGACGATCTACGCCATGCTTCAGAGAGCCATCTACAACCGGATGCATAAGGATATGACGGATTATGACAAGCGAATGGATATCATCCTGACGCAACTAAAAGACGAATTTAGGGACCAGATCGTTTAAAAACCAATGTAAGGAGTAATAATACAATGACCAAGGAACTGGAAAAGAATTACAACCCCGAGGAGATCGAGGGAAGGCTTTATAAGAAATGGGAGGATGCAGGTTATTTTCATGCAGAGGTGGACAAAAGCAAAAAGCCCTTCACCATCATGATGCCGCCCCCGAATATCACGGGACAGCTGCACATGGGACATGCCCTGGACAATACCATGCAGGACATCCTGATCCGTATGAAGCGGATGCAGGGTTACAATGCGCTGTGGCAGCCGGGTACGGACCATGCGGCGATTTCTACTGAGGTCAAGATCATCAACGCACTCCGGGAACAGGGGATCGAAAAGACGGACCTGGGACGCGAGGGCTTCCTGAAGCGTGCATGGGAGTGGCGCGCAGAGTACGGCGGACGGATCATCCAGCAGCTGAAGCGCATGGGTTCCTCTGCAGACTGGCAGCGGGAACGCTTCACCATGGATGAAGGAAATAACAAGGCGGTAGGAACCGTTTTCAAAAAGCTCTATGATAAGGGCTGGATCTACAAGGGCTCCAGGATCGTTAACTGGTGTCCGGTCTGCAAGACATCCATCTCGGATGCAGAGGTTCTGCATGAAGAGCAGGATGGATTCTTCTGGCATATCAACTATCCGGTGGTAGGGGAGCCGGGGCGTTTCGTAGAGATCGCCACCACCCGTCCGGAGACCATGCTGGGTGATACTGCAGTTGCAGTCAATCCGGAGGATGAGCGTTATAAGGATATCGTCGGCAAGATGCTGGAACTGCCTCTTACCGGACGTACCATTCCGGTGATCGCAGACAGCTATGTGGATCAGGAATTCGGAACCGGATGTGTTAAGATCACACCGTCCCATGACCCCAACGATTTTGAGGTTGGTAAGAGAAACGGTCTGGAAGAGATCAACATCATGCATGATGATGCCACCATCAAGCTGGCCGGCAGCAAGTATGACGGCATGGAGCGTTATCAGGCAAGAGAAGCCATCGTAGAGGACTTAAAGGAACTGGGACTTCTGGTGAAGGTGGTTCCTCATTCCCATATGGTAGGAACCCATGACCGCTGCGGAACCACGGTGGAGCCTCTGGTAAAGCCTCAGTGGTTTGTAAAGATGGAGGAAATGGCAAAGCCCGCAAAGGAAGCAGTGGAGAAGGGTGAACTCCGTCTGGTTCCTGAGCGTATGAACAAAGTATATTACAACTGGCTGGACAACATCCGTGACTGGTGTATCTCCAGACAGCTCTGGTGGGGTCATCAGATCCCGGCCTGGTACTGCGACGACTGCGGTGAGATCATCGTAGTGAATCCGGCAGTGGACGGTGAGCCCTGCAAGTGTCCGAAGTGCGGAGGCGAGAAGCTGACACGGGATCCGGACACACTGGATACCTGGTTCTCCTCGGCGCTGTGGCCCTTCTCAACCGTGGGCTGGCCGGATACGGAGAATGAGGACTTCAAGTATTTCTTCCCGTCAGACGTACTGGTAACGGGCTACGATATCATTTTCTTCTGGGTCATCCGTATGGTATTCTCATCCATCGAGCAGACAGGAAAGCTTCCCTTCCACACCGTACTGTTCCACGGACTTGTCCGTGATGATCAGGGTCGGAAGATGAGCAAGTCCCTTGGCAATGGTATTGATCCTCTGGATGTCATCGATCAGTATGGTGCAGATGCACTTCGCTTCACACTGATCACCGGAAATGCGCCGGGCAACGACATGCGTTTCTACTGGGAGCGTGTGAAGGCAAGCCGGAACTTTGCAAATAAGGTATGGAACGCATCCCGTTTCATCATGATGAATATTGACAAGGCAGATCCCGCAGCCATCGATGCGGTAACAACGGATCAGCTGACGCTGGCAGATCGCTGGATCCTCAGCAAGTGCAACACCCTGGTTCGAGATGTGACCGAGAACATGGAGAAGTACGAGCTGGGTATCGCGGCAGATAAGATCTACAGCTTCCTGTGGGAGGAGTTCTGCGACTGGTATATCGAGATGGTGAAGCCCAGACTCTGGGATGATTCGGATGAGACCAAGGCAGCTGCACTGTTCACGCTTCGGACCGTTCTTTCCAGTACGCTGAAGCTGCTGCATCCCTACATGCCCTTCGTTACAGAGGAGATCTTCTGTACGCTGACCGGTGAGGAGTCCATCATGATCTCCAGCTGGCCGGAGTATAAGGAGGAGTACCGCTTCCCGGAGGAGGAAGGTCATACTGACATCCTGAAGGAAGCCATCCGCAGCATCCGAAATGTACGTGCAGACATGAATGTACCGCCTTCAAAGAAGGCTTCCGTCATTGTTGTTTCAGAAGAAAAGGAGCTGCGCGATCTTTTTGAAGAGACAAAGAACTTCTTTGCACCTCTGGCCTATGCCGGTGAAGTGCTGGTTCAGGCAGATAAGGCAGGGATCGCAGAGGATGCGGTATCCGCAGTCATCCACAATGCGGTTCTCTACATGCCCTTTGCGGATCTGGTAGATACCGAGAAGGAACTGGAGCGTCTCACAAAGGAGAAGGCGCGTCTGGAGGGCGAGATCAAGCGCGGTGAGAATATGCTTGGCAACGAGCGTTTCATCAGCAAGGCCCCCGCGGCAAAGGTAGAAGAAGAAAAGCAGAAGCTGCAGAAGTATAAAGAGACCTATGCACAGGTGCTGGAGCGCCTGAACGCCCTGGGAAAATAAGTCCCGGGACCAAGAGGGAGATCTATGAATAGCAGAAGAATGCGGAATAAAATAAAATATCTGACGCTGCTTCCCATATTACTGGCGATGATCCTTCTGGTTGTTATCATCGTCCAGTATGGGATCGATTCCAGAGAGACCATCATCACGGCTATTATCGTGGCAGCCTACATCCTGATCGTGCTTTTCGCGTACAACCGTCTGATGCCGGTGTTCCGGTCCACCATGGTGGACTATTCCCTGGAACAGGGGAAGGTGCAGAAGGAGCTGCTGCATGGTCTGGCAGTACCCTATGTCCTGATGGATATGGATGGAAAGGTCATGTGGGCAAATGCGAAATTCTATCGCGCCATTGAAATGAACGAGAAGAAGTTTCTCCAGCGAAGGATCGACAGCTACATCCCGGATCTGACGCCGGAGGCCCTGGATGATATCGAAGGGGAGATCTCCATGGATGTGGATCTGCATGATCGGAAGTACAATGCAGTGATCCGCAGGGTGGACCTGTCCACTGTGTTTGGTGAGGATTCCAGTGACAAGGAAGAGGATCTGGTGCTTGTCATGCACATGTTTGATGTGACCAACGAGAAGCGCCTGGAGCAGGAGACCTATGATCAGAAGCTGATCGCAGGTCTGGTCTATATCGACAACTATGATGAGGTCATGAATTCTCTGGAGGAGGTAAAGCACTCCATCCTGACCGCTCTGGTTGACCGGAAGATCAACATGTATCTTACCAACATCGACGCCATCGTAAGACACCTGGAGAACGATAAGTATCTCTTCGTATTCCGTCAGAAATATATGCAGACGCTGAAGTCGGACCGCTTCTCACTGCTGGATGATGTGAAGAGTATCAACGTGGGAAATGATATCCCCATGACGCTGTCCATCGGTATTGGAGCCGGCAGCGAGACATTTACGGAGGCCTTTGAAAATGCGAAGGTTGCCATCGGCCTGGCTCTGGGCCGTGGCGGTGATCAGGTAGCCCTGAAGTTTAACGAGCAGGTTTCCTACTACGGCGGTAAGAGTACCGGAACGGAGAAGACCACCCGTGTCAAGGCCCGCGTTAAGGCACAGGCCTTTGAGGAGCTTCTGGAGAATAAGGAGAAGGTTCTGATCATGGCCCATAAGCGGCCGGATGCAGATGCCTTCGGTTCTGCAGTGGGTATCCACCGGCTGGTAACCACCCTGGGCAGAAAGGCATATATCGTGCTGAACGGCGAAACCGACGCCATCGCGCCTCTGGTGAACAGCTTTAAGAACAGCAATGTTTATTCGGATATGATCGTATCCAGCGGACAGGCCCTGTCCATGGTGGACGCATCTACCATGGTGGTTGTCTGCGACGTAAACCGTCCCAGCATGACAGAGTGCGAAGAACTGCTGGAAATGGTTTCCACCGTGGTGGTTTTCGATCATCACCGGCAGTCCAACGAGCCCATCGAGAATGCAACGCTTTCCTATATCGAGCCCTTTGCATCCTCGGCCTGCGAGATGATCACGGAAATGTTCCAGTATATCTCCGTTAAGCCGAAGATCCGTCCCGTGGAAGCAGATGCCATGTATTCCGGTATCCTCATCGATACGGACAACTTCCTGAATAAAACGGGCGTGCGCACATTTGAGGCCGCATCCTATCTCAGGAAGAGCGGCGCGGATATCACAAGAGTCAGAAAAATGTTCCGCAGCAGCCTTGTCTCCATGAAGGAGCGGGCGCAGGGAATCAGCAACGCGGAGATTTATATGGGCTGCTACGCCCTGTCCTATGTGGAGCCGGATCCGGATTCCTCAGAGGCACCTACGGTTCCTGTGGCGAAGGCTGCAAATGAACTGTTAAATGTAGAAGATGTGAAGGCATCCTTCGTTGTGACCGAGGGAGAGGATGGAATCCTCTACGTGTCGGCACGTTCCATCGGCGACGTAAATGTTCAGCTGGTCATGGAGCGGTTCAACGGCGGCGGTCACGCCACTGTGGCAGGCGCACAGGTGAAGGATACCACAAAAGAAGAATTCTTCCTGAAGCTTCGGCATATCTTAAAGCAGATGTCCGATGAGGGAAGCATTTAAACTGAAATTGTTTTGGAAAGGTAAGGTTATAAAATGAAGGTTATATTACTGCAGGATGTGAAATCACTGGGGAAGAAGGGCGAGATCGTAGAGGTAAACCCGGGATATGCGCGGAACTTCGTGCTTCCGAAGAAACTGGGTGTTGAGGCGAATGCCAAGAACCTGAACGATCTGAAGCTGAAGAATCAGAATGATGCCAAGGTGGCTGCTGAGAATCTGGCAGATGCGAAGGCTTTGGCTGAGCAGCTGAAGGAGAAGTCCGTTACCGCCGAGATCAAGGTGGGTGAGGGTGGAAGAGCCTTCGGTTCCATTTCCTCCAAGGAGATCGCAGAGCTGGTGAAGAAGCAGCTGGGACTTGATATTGACAAGAAGAAGATACAGGTAAAGGACCCCATCAAGGGGCTGGGCAGCTATAAGGTAGGCGTAAAACTCCATCCGGAGGTGACGGCTGAGCTGCTGGTAAATGTAAAGGAAGCTTAGTATGGCAGAAACGGAGAATACAGTAAAAAGGATAATGCCTCACGATTCCGACGCGGAACGGAGTGTGATCGCTTCCATGCTGATGGATGCGGATGCGATCTCCGATGTCAGCGGTATGTTGGTGAAGGAGGACTTCTATAACGGCCAGTTCGGCATCCTTTTTGAGGGTATCTGCAGTCTGCACTCCGAGGGAAAAGCGGTGGATGAGGTGATCCTTGCCGAGCGCCTCCGCTCCATGGGAGCTCCTGAGACCCTTTACAGTATGAGCTTCCTCCGGGATATCGTGGCTTCCAGTGATAATTCGGTCTTTGCCACGGATTATGCAAGGATCATTCGGGACAAGTCACTTCTCAGACAAATGATCCGCACCGCAGACGGGATAGCGAAGGAATGTTATGAGGGACAGGGTCAGGTCGACAATCTCGTGGACCGGGCCGAGGAATCCATCTTCCGCCTGGCACAGTCCAAGAACCGTCAGGGAGAGTTTGTTCCCATGCAGCAGATCGTCACGGATGTGGTGGGAGAGATTGAAGAGGCGGCCCGAAAGGATGGAAAGATCAATGGTCTTCCCACAGGATTTATCGATCTGGACCGGAAACTGACTGGTTTACATAAAGGAGAACTGATCCTGGTGGCAGCACGTCCTGCCATGGGAAAAACCGCCCTTGTCTTAAATATGGCAAGGCACGTGATCCTGAATGAGAAGGTACCGACGGTTATCTTCTCCCTTGAGATGAGCAAGGAGTCGCTGGTAACACGTATGATCGCAATGGATGCCCTGGTGGACGCCCAGGCGATCCGTACCGGTGAACTGACGGATAAGAACTGGGATGATATCATAGAAAGTACGGAGCGACTGGCATTTGCGCCCCTCTTCATAGAGGATAATTCCGCCATCACCATCCCGGAGCTCCGGTCCAAATGCAGAAAGCTGAAGCAGACACAGAATCTCGGACTGATCATCGTGGACTACCTGCAGCTGATGAATGCCACCGGCAGGGTGGAGTCCCGTCAGCAGTTCGTTGCAGAGGTATCCCGTGCACTGAAGGGTCTGGCCCGGGAGCTTGGGGTTCCGGTCATTGCACTTTCCCAGTTGAACCGTGCCGTGGACTCCAGAACGGATCATAAGCCGGTACTGGCAGATCTGCGTGAGTCCGGTTCCATCGAGCAGGACGCGGACGTGGTTATGTTCATCTACCGTGACGACTATTATAATGAAGACTCGGAAAAGCCCGGTATCGCCGAGATCATCGTGGCTAAGCAGAGAAATGGTTCTACAGGCTCCATCGATCTTGCATGGCAGGGCAAGTTCACCCGATTTGCAAACCTGGAGAAATAAAAAACTGAGGATCCAAGGCGCTTATGCACCCTGGATCCTCATTAGTTTCCGCATCAGCTGGGCATCTGTGAGGGAATAAACATCATCGATCACCCAGATATGCATATCCTTGGCTCTTTGTTTGAAGAAGGAAGTTCCGCTGGTGGAGGCATCGCAGGGCGTTGCCATCACCAGTACTTTTTTTGCGTAGCGGCCGCCGAATCGGCTGGTTACGGTCTCCAGCTCATGGAGGGCTTTGGAGTCCGCCCGTCCGCTCTTACAGGAGATAAATGTGGGGACCGCAGACCGCATCAGGATCACGTCGATCTCATTGATGGTCTCACTCCGGGGCCGTCCGTCATTCGTGTACTCTGTGTTGGGATCCGCTTCGCCGTCCCAGTCAATGACAGCGCCGATGGCTGCATCCGTGAATTCCGTCGGCTTTCGTGTGGCCACCTCATAGACATGGAGCTCCAGGATGTTTCCTGTCTTTGTGACGATCTCCCGGATCTGCCTTGAGCGGAACCGGAATACCACCTGAGATCTCTCAAACCGGAAGAAGTCCATCATGCTGACCTCGTAGAGGCGTTCCAGGATCTGGATCGCATCCCGGAGTGCTGCCTTGGGCAGGCGGTAAACTCCGTTTTCGTCCGGGGGATAATTCTTTACCACCTCTTCTATAACAGAGCAGTGTTTGTTCCAGTTGTGCCGAAGCTCCTGGGCTACGCCCCAGATGGTGCGGATCTCATCCCGGAACTGCTCCGAGAATCGCCAGTCGTTCATGGGTGCCCTGAGAACGCCGCCATGGAGGACGATATTCTCTGAAACGGAGATCTTTACATTTGTTTTGGAGGAAACGGGAGCAGTATCGTTTGAGAAATCCATTTCCGTCCCCGTATAGGGGTCGATACGAAGGGTTTTCGGACTTCGGGAAGCGCTGACGTAACCGAAGGCGATGAGGAACATTTCCCCTCCGCCGGTCAGCTCAAACCGGGCATCCGGATACTCCTCGCAGATATCGTCGATGGTCTGGATGCAGAGCTCCAGGCTGTCACGGGGAACCTCGATGAATTCAAGGATCGTGTCCGGCGACGTAATGGAGGCGAACTTCCGAAGACTCTTCATCTTCTTTGTGATCATGTTGTGCTTGTGTCCCAGATAAATGATACGCTCCGGTTTGTATTGCAGAAGCGCCATGATATTCTCCAGGGCTTCTTCTGAGAAGAATTCTACAAATACATCTCCCATGCTGAGCTCTCCTTTTTTTGATTTTTTTCAGTACCAGCCGCCGTCCATCCGGATCACGGAGCCGGTGAGGCAGGCAGGCATTTCCGACAGATGATAGATGGCCTCTGCGGCCTCCTCCGGCGTGATGAAACGGCCGAAGGGGATTTCATCTGCAAGTGCAGCCCGGTCTTCTTCCGAAAGATTCCGGTTCATGTCAGTATCCACAACTCCCATCTGCAGGCAGTTGACAGCGATTCCTGAGGGGGCCAGCTCCTTGGCAAGGGCACGGGTGAAACTGTCCACGCCGCCCTTTGCAGCACTGTAGGCCACCTCGCAGGAAGCACCTACGGCACCCCAGACAGAGGAGATGTTGATGATACGTCCGTCTTTGGTTGACATAAGATCGGGGATAAATGTATGACACATATTATATAAGGAAGACAGATTGGTTCGGATCACCCGGTCCCATTCCTCGGGGGTCTGATCCATGAGCAGACCGTGGAAGCTGATGGCTGCATTGTTAATAAGAAGGCGGACGGTCCCGCCGGCAGCGGACAGCTGTTCCTTCAGCTGTCGGGCATAGGAGGGATCTCCTGCATCTCCAAGAGAACAGAGGACAGACTGCCCCGGATAACGGGAGAGGATCTCTTCCTTCAGTTCCTGCAGCGCATTTTCCCGGGTGTGAGCGGTGATGCAGATCAGAGGATAGGCGGCGCTTTCCGCAAGACGAAGTGCTGCAGCCCGGCCGATCCCTCTGGATGCACCTGTGATCAGAGCAGTTTTCATATGACTTCCTTTCACACATTTTCGTTGATTTTGACTGATATCAGTCAACTTTATTGTATCACATTCTCATTTTGTTTGAAAACGGAAATGACATTTGTTATACTGTTATGTAGTGAAAATAAAAATCTTTCTTTCAAGATTTTTTGGGGGATAAATTGAGGAGGATTTTGGAATGAAAAAGAAGCCGAGTGCAACAGGAATCTTTTTTTCTATGTTTCTTCGTGCAGTGGTAGTGATCCTTGGAATCGTCATCGCGTGTCTGATCTTTGCGCTGGTGCGTTCCCTGCTCCATAATAAAGGGAAGGAGACAGCGTCCACCGGGACCGGTTCTTCCGTAGTACAGGAAGCGCAGCAGGATGAGCTGCTTACAGCACAGGCAACAGAGGCGAAGACGGAAGCACCGAAGGTGGATTACGGGATCAAAATCGCAGTCCTGAACGGAACCCAGACAAGCGGTTTGGCAGGTGCATGGAAGGAGAAGCTGACAGGACTTGGTTATACCTCCGTTGAGGCCGGAAACTACATGGCTGAGATCAAGACCTCTCGGATCTATATGTTAAAAGAGGGTGCAGGAGCCGAGCTGAAGGATATGCTGCACGGTGCAACCGTCGAGACGGAAGCCATCAAGAAGGATGATACGGATGTGGATCTGTCCGAGCTGGATGTGATCATTGTTATCGGTCAGGATGACGATATACTTGGTGCAAACTAGCTGATTTCGTAGGCATGTTGTACAAGTTTGTGTAACGGATTTTGGCATCTTTCAGTACACTTGTTTTTTTTAATGAATATTTCACAAAAGACGGGTACTTTACATAAGAAGCACCTGTCTTTTTTTGTGAAATATGATGGGGGTGTCTGCCCCTGTGTGCAAGATAGACAAACTTTTTTGGACTTCTTTATGCAATTCACATATAGTTTAATACCCCTAAAAAGGGTAATATTAGTAGCAGTGAAAAAGTGTAGGTAAATAATATTTAGTTATATTTTATTTAGGAGGAAGTAAACATGGCTAGTTTATCACTGAAGAACATTTACAAGATCTATCCGAATGGCTTCAACGCTGTAAAGGACTTCAATCTGGAGATCGCAGATAAGGAGTTCATCATCTTCGTTGGACCTTCCGGATGCGGTAAGTCCACAACACTGCGTATGATCGCAGGTCTTGAGGACATCAGCTCCGGTGAGCTGTGGATCGGCGACAAGCTGGTTAACGCAGTAGAGCCCAAGGATAGAGATATTGCGATGGTATTCCAGAACTACGCTCTGTATCCGCATATGTCTGTATATGATAACATGGCATTCGGTCTGAAGCTGAGAAAGGTTTCCAAGGAGAAGATCGATAAGTCTGTACATGAGGCAGCTAAGATCCTTGAGATCGAGCACCTGCTTGATCGTAAGCCGAAGGCTCTTTCCGGTGGTCAGAGACAGCGTGTTGCTATGGGACGTGCTATCGTGCGTGAGCCGAAGGTATTCCTTATGGACGAGCCTCTTTCCAACCTGGATGCTAAGCTTCGTGTTCAGATGCGTGTTGAGATTTCCAAGCTGCATCAGAGACTGCAGACAACCATCATCTACGTAACACATGACCAGACAGAGGCTATGACCCTTGGTACACGTATCGTAGTTATGAAGGACGGTATCATCCAGCAGGTAGATACACCGCAGAACCTGTACGATCATCCGACAAACCTGTTCGTAGCAGGATTCATGGGAATGCCGCCGATGAACTTCATCGACTGCAAGGTAGTAAAGTCCGGCGCAGATGTACTTCTGATGTTCGGTTCTCACTCCATCAAGGTTCCCGAGGTAAAGGCAAACAAGCTGATCGCAGGCGGATTCATCGACAAGGACGTAGTACTTGGTATCCGTCCGGAGGATATCCACGACGAGCAGCTGTTCATCGAGTCCTCACCGGAGTCCGTAATCGATGCACGTATCAATATCTACGAAATGCTTGGTGCTGAAGTATATCTGTACTTCTCCATCGATCAGTTCGATATCACAGCTCGAGTAATCGAGTAAATGCACGTACAACCGCACGTCCGGGCGACACAGTACAGTTTGCATTCGACCTGTCCAAGATCCACATCTTCGATAAGGAAACTGAGCAGATCATAGCAAATTAATGAGACAAAAGCCGCTAAGTGGCCTCATCTATGAATTTTCTGAGGAAATACGGTAAAATACCGTATTTCCTCTTTTTTTTCTTGTCGTTTTTTGCTAAAATAGGTTGGATAGTTTTAAGTAGTGGGGGAACTCTGCCCAATCCCGGTTGGGCAGTCCAAGAAAAGGAGAAGAGAATGATTTCAAATCAGATTCTACAGGATACGATCGAAGGAATCCGCACCATTACAAAGGTTGATTTAGTGGTTATGGATGTGGAAGGAAGGACTCTGGCCAAGACACTGGATGGTTCCGTGGACGGCTATGAGGATGCTGTTGCCGCATTTGCAGATTCACCGGCTGAGAGCCAGGCGATGCTGGGCTGTCAGTTCTTCAAGGTGAATGACGACAAGCAGCTGGAGTATGTCATCATGGCAAAGGGCGAAAATGATACGACCTACATGGTGGGCAAGATGGCAGCGTTCCAGATCCAGAACCTTCTCGTTGCATATAAGGAGCGTTTCGATAAGGACAACTTTATCAAGAACCTCCTGCTGGATAATCTTCTTCTGGTTGATATATACAACCGTTCCAAGAAGCTTCATATCGACACGGATGTAAAGCGTGTGGTATTTATCATTGAGACCAAGACCGAGAAGGACAACAATGCACTGGAGACCGTACGGAATCTCTTCGCAAGCAAGACCAAGGATTTCATTACCGCGGTAGATGAGAAGAACATCATCCTGGTGAAGGAAGTGAAAGCCAACGAAACCTATGATGAGCTCTTCCGGATCGCGAAGGTGATCGTGGACATGCTGAATACCGAGGCCATGTCCAGCGTGCATGTAGCCTTTGGTACCATCGTGAATGAGATCAAGGAAGTATCCCGTTCCTACAAGGAAGCCAAGATGGCGCTGGATGTAGGAAAGATCTTCTACAGCGACAAAAATATCATCGCATATAACAACCTGGGCATCGGCCGTCTGATCTACCAGCTCCCGATCCCGCTCTGCAGAATGTTCATCAAGGAGATCTTCGACGGAAAGTCTCCCGATGAGTTCGATGACGAGACACTGGTTACGATCAACAAGTTCTTTGAGAACAGCCTGAATGTGTCCGAAACCTCCCGTCAGCTGTACATCCACCGGAATACTCTGGTATACCGTCTGGATAAGATACAGAAAGCAACCGGGCTGGATCTTCGGGTATTTGAGGATGCTATCACATTTAAGATCGCCCTCATGGTTGTAAAATATATGAAATACATGGAGACACTGGAGTTCTGACCGCGTCTCTGAATGAAACAAGTGGAAGGATACCATTATGATTACAATGGAAAATGTAACTATGAAGTACCCGACCGGAACCCTCGCCCTGAAGGACGTAAATCTGCATATCGAGAAGGGCGAATTCGTATTTATCGTGGGAAGCTCCGGTTCAGGAAAGACCACGATGCTGGAGCTTATGCTCCGGGAGCTGGTTCCGACGAAGGGTAAGATCAAGGTGGCAGGCTTTGACTATTCAAAGCTGAAGCGCCGTCAGATCCCGAAGGTCCGCCGTAAGCTGGGATTCGTATTCCAGAACTTCCGACTGATCAAGGATCGAACCGTATATGAAAATGTAGCGTTTGCGCAGCGTGTTATCGAAACACCTGCAAGATATATTCGTCGGCAGGTGCCGGCAATGCTTACACTGGTTGGACTTGCTGACAAGTATAAATCCTATCCCAGACAGCTGTCCGGTGGAGAGCAGCAGAGAGTGGCTCTGGCCCGTGCACTGGTAAACAAGCCGGATATCATCCTGGCAGACGAGCCCACCGGTAACCTGGACTCCAAGAATACCTGGGAAGTAATGAATCTTCTGGAGGACATCAACGCAAAGGGAACCACGGTAGTGGTGGTAACCCATAACAGAGAAATTGTAAATGCCATGAAAAAGCGAGTGATCACCCTTAAGAAAGGCGTTATCGTAAGTGACGTGGAGAAGGGAGGGTATATCGATGAGGATTAGTTCGATCGGATATACGTTCCGTCAGGGTTTAAAGAACATCCGCAGAAATCTCCTGTTTTCACTGGCATCCATCGGTACCATCGTCGCATGTCTGTTCCTGTTCGGACTTCTTTATGCAGTCATCGTGAACTTCCAGACAGCGATCAAGAATATTGAAGGAAATATCTCCATCTCCGTATTCTTCGATGAGGGGATCTCAGAGGATCAGATCGATCTGATCCGTGAGCAGATCCGGACCAGAGACGAAGTGGCAACGATGGACTACATCTCCGCAGAAGATGCATGGAAGCAGTTCTCAGAGGCCAACTATGATGACCCGGAGGCTGCACGTGAGACCTTCGGTGCGGACAACCCGCTGGCAAACTCCGCATCCTTTACCATTTCGCTGAAGGATGTAACCTATCAGGCGGACTTCGTACAGTTTGTCAAGTCCATCAAGGGTGTCCGAAAGGTTAAGAGTTCTGAATATACGGCAAACAATGTGGCAGCCATCAACAAGTTTGTAGGCTACGCATCCATATTTATCATAGTGATCCTGTTCCTGGTATCCATCTTCCTGATCAGTAATACCATCACCATCGGTATTACGGTCCGAAAAGAGGAGATCAAGATCATGAAGCTGATCGGTGCGACGAATGCCTTCGTCCGTGCGCCCTTCATCGTTGAAGGTGTGGTGATCGGTATGATCGGATCGGTGATCCCTGTGATCATCCTGTACTATATGTACGGTGCCATCATCGATTATGTCGTAGGACGATTCGCTGTACTGAAGTCGATCTTCGAATTTGTTCCGGAGGAGGATCTGTTTAAGGTCCTGGCTCCCGTTTCACTTCTGATCGGTATCGGAATCGGTTTTATCGGAAGTTGGCTGACGACCCGAAAGCATCTGAAGGTTTGATGAAGCGTTATGAAAAAAAATGGGGACATGGAACGATAACGCTTGAAAAAGGGGGCGATTCGATTGAAAAAACGAATACGCATTCTTGCAGTTTACCTTCTTCTGCTAGGCTTTGCAGGCTCTGCTGTATATGCGGCAAAGAGTCCCAAGGATAATAAAAAGACCACGGAAGCCACCACAGAAGAGAGTACGATCCCGGAATTCGAAACCGGAAAAAAGAAGAAAAAAACAGAAACTGCAACAACAGAGAAAACTACAAATAAGAAAAAGGACTCCACGGAGGAATCCACCGAGAAGGGGAAGAAGCCCGGAAAGAAGACGGAGACCGGAACCGAGAAGACTTCGGGAACCGAAGATACTACCGGTACGGGTACTGAGGATCCCAGCGGAACCAGTACCGAGACGGCTACAACCATGTCGCCCTACTATACCGGTGCGCAGATCGCAGCCCTTCGTGCCCAGTATTCTCAGAGTGTTCAGGAAAAGCAGGAGGTTCTGAAGCTTCTGAACGATATGAAGCGGAAGCAGAATGCCTTCATTGAAAACCTGCAGGAGATGGACAATGAGATCATCCGAATCCAGGATCAGCTGGATGAAATGTCGGAGCAGAAGAAGAAGGTGGATGCAACCATCGCTCAGCTCAGGTATGAGCTGGAGTATGCGGAGCAGGATGTACAGTCCCAGTATTCAAAGCTGAAGGATCATATCCAGAATTCCTATGAGAACGGAAACTTCTCCTACATGGATGCTCTGCTTCAGGCCGTAACCTTTGCGGATGTCCTGAATAAGACGGAGTATGTGGAGCAGGTCAGCAAGTATGACGAGGTTCTTCTGGGAGATTACATCGCGGCACGTCAGCAGCTGGCAAACCGCCTGAAAATGTTGGAAACCATGACAGAGGATTACGGTGTCATGGAGCAGGTTTATAAGGATCGGCAGGATGCCATCGTGATCCTTTCCGATGAAAAGGAAAAGCAGATCACGGCGTTCCAGGGACAGATCGATGAGCAGCAGGCAGAGCTTACAAAGCTGCAGGTTCAGGAACAGATGCAGGCCAATCAGATCGCTGAGATTGAGAGAACGGCCCGGTCAAACATTTCCTATACACCGATCAAGTACCCCGGTGGTCAGTTCCTCTGGCCCCAGCCCTCCAGTACGAGGATCACATCTGATTATGGATATCGTGGAGATATCGGTGTTCCCGGTGCATCAACCTATCATCAGGGAATCGATATTCACGCAAATATGTATGACCCACTGGTGGCAGCGGCGGACGGCGTTGTGATCTATGTCGGTTACTACGGAACCGGTGGAAAGACGGTCATGATCGACGTGGGAAGCGGAATTACCATTATCTATCACCATTTAAATGACTATTCCGTAACGACGGGGCAGCAGGTGACATCCGGACAGATCGTTGGACACGTTGGTATGACAGGAGTCTCCAGCGGCCCGCATCTACATTTCAGTGTACGTGTAAACGGACAGTATGTGGATCCCAAGCCGTATCTGGGTATCTGACACGATCGGAAAACATGTCTATTATGGGCGGTTGCGTATGCAGCCGCTCTTCAGATTTGTTGCAGGAAAGGACATAAGACAACATGAAGCGATGGAAGCGTGGACTAATATTGACATTAACAGGAGCGATGCTTCTTTCGGCCGGAGGCTGCGGAAGCAGTGACGGTCAGAGTGGATGGCTGCCGAACTCTTCGGAGAGCCAGGAGACGAAGACAGAGTTTAATCTGAATTCTGTTGATGTTCAGAAGAAAACAAACATCATCAATCAGCTGATCGAAAATAATTTCTATTATGAGCTGGATCCCGAAAAACAGGAAACGGAATACTATAAGGGGTTGATCAAGGGGCTGAATGATAAGTATGCCACCTATTATTCCCCGGAGGAGTATAAAAGAGTTACGGAGGATGATTCGGGAGAGTATGTAGGCATCGGTGCTACGGTGAGCAAGAATCAGGAGGAAGGAACGGTTTACATCGTCAAGCCTCTCAAGGGAAGTCCGGCGGAGGAAGTGGGGCTTCTTCCGGAGGATGTCTTTGTTAAGATAGATGATAAGGAGCTTACAACGGATATGGAGCTGGAGGAGGTGGTTACCTTTATCCGGGGCACCGCAAATTCCACAGCCAATCTGGTGATGTATCGTCCCAGTGAGAAGAAAATGCTGGAATTTAAAGTTCCCCGTCGTAAGATCGAGAATATCACCGTAGATTATGAAATGCTGGAAAACGGCATCGGCTATATCAAGGTAGATCAGTTTATCGAGACTACATTTGACCAGTTTAAGGAAGCGGTGGATACACTGATCTCCCAGGGTGCAAAGGGCCTCATCTTTGACGTTCGGGATAATCCCGGCGGACTGACGAACATCGTTACCGAGATGGTGGATTATCTGGTGGATGATAACCAGCTGGCAAAGGGACAGACAGACTCCAAGCGCGGACTTCTTCTGGAAATGCGCAACAAGTCGGAGCAGATCATCCACTCGGATTACTGCAAGGACAGACACAGTGTGGATCTGCCCATGGCGGTGCTGGTCAATGCAAATAGTGCTAGCTCTGCGGAGATCTTCGCAGGCTGTTTCAGGGATTACGAAAAGGGCAAGCTGGTTGGTGAAACGACCTACGGAAAAGGAATCGTTCAGCAGACCTTCCCGCTGGGAGACGGATCGGCGGTCAAAATGACCATCGCCGGATATTTCCTCCCCAGCGGTTCAAACATTCACGAAAAGGGAATCGATCCGGATGTAAAGGTCGAGATCCCAAGCGACGTGAAGGTAAGACTGAGTCAGCTGCCTCATGGGGATGACACACAGCTGGCAGAGGCGGTGAAGATCCTCGGCGGAGATCCGCTCCCGAAATCGCCGGAGAGTACCGAAACGGGCACAACGGAAAGTACCGAGACGAGAACGACAGAGAGTACCGAGACGGGAACAACGGAAGAGTAGATGATTTAAGTAGGAAATGATGAAATAAAGCTATAAAGAGTGAGGAAAACACATGAATCAGGAGCTTATCATTGTTCTCGATTTCGGAGGACAGTACAACCAGCTGATCGCCCGTCGTGTGCGGGAATGCAACGTGTATGCAGAGGTGCATCCCTACACCATGACCATGGATAAGATCAGGGAGTTGAATCCGAAGGGGATCATTTTCACCGGAGGACCTAACAGCGTTTATCTGGAGGACTCTCCCAGTTATTCGGAGGAAATCTTCAATCTGGGGATCCCCATCCTGGGGATCTGCTATGGTTCCCAGCTGATGGCATACAAGCTGAAGGGACGGGTTGCGACAGCGCCGGTGAGCGAATACGGACACACAAAAACAATGACCGTGGCTCCGGAGAATGGAGAGAAGTCCGTGCTTTTCGACGGGATCCCTTCCGAGTTCACAACCTGGATGAGCCATACGGATTATATTGCAGAGGTGCCGGATGGCTTCCGTATAACAGCAAAAACGGAACATTGTCCCGTGGCAGCCATGGAGGATGCAGGGCGTAAGCTTTATGCCACACAGTTCCATCCGGAGGTTATGCATACAGAGTTCGGACAGGAGCTGCTCCGGAATTTCGTGATGAAGGTCTGTGGCTGCAGTGGTAGCTGGAAAATGGATTCCTTCGTGGATACCACGGTTCGGGAGCTGCGGGAGAAGATCGGCAGTGGCCGGGTGCTCTGTGCACTGTCCGGCGGCGTGGATTCTTCCGTGGCAGCAGTGCTTCTTTCCAAGGCAGTAGGAAAGCAACTGACATGTGTATTCGTAGATCACGGACTCCTTCGGAAAGACGAGGGTGACGAGGTGGAAGCGGTATTCGGACCCAAGGGTCAGTATGACCTGAACTTCATCCGCGTCAATGCACAGGAGCGATTCTATCTGAAGCTGGCCGGTGAGACGGATCCGGAACGGAAGCGTCACATCATCGGTGAAGAATTCATCCGTGTATTTGAAGAAGAAGCAAAGAAGATTGGAGCGGTGGACTTCCTGGCACAGGGAACCATTTACCCGGATGTCATTGAGTCAGGCCTCGGCAAGTCCGCCGTCATCAAGTCCCACCATAATGTGGGTGGACTTCCGGATTATGTAGATTTTAAGGAGATCGTAGAGCCTCTCCGTATGCTCTTTAAGGATGAGGTACGAAAGGCCGGTCTGGAGCTTGGCATCCCGGAATATCTGGTATTCCGTCAGCCCTTCCCGGGACCGGGACTGGGTGTCCGGATCATAGACGACATTACCGCTGAGAAGGTACGTATCGTTCAGGATGCAGATGCCATCTACCGTGAGGAAGTGGATGCTGCAGTGGCCCGTGGAGAGATCAAGAATCCGCCGAACCAGTATTTTGCCGCACTTTCCAACATGCGTTCCGTCGGTGTCATGGGAGACTTCCGGACCTACGATTACGCCGTAGTCCTGCGTGCTGTCTGCACCAGCGACTTCATGACCGCTGACTGTACGGACATTCCCTTCAATGTGCTCCAGAGATGTATGACCCGGATCATCAACGAAGTAAAGGGCGTGAACAGAGTACTGTATGATCTTACCAGCAAGCCGCCGGGAACGATTGAACTCCTTTAATATCAAAAGACCGAGAGATGTAATAAAAAAGCTATAAGATCAGGGCGGAATAATCGCAAGGGATGGTTCCGCCCTGATTGGTATACAAAAGGCAAATCCTACACCATCGACGGTAAGAAGTACACCTTTGACAAGAAGGGATACACAAAGTAAACATTAGGATTTATGGCAGGACCCGGCACTGTGAAATGTGTCCAGTTTTCTGGGTACATATCATAATATGCCGGATTCTGTTCATTTATGCGATGTTTCGAGAAAGTGAGGAAACTGTATGAGATTCGATCTAAATGACAAAATGAAGGAAATCCCGGTTACCGAAGTATGCTCCATCGGGATCGGACAGGTGGAGGATAGAGAGGCGGGAACCGGCTGCACCGTCTTTATCGGTCGTGATGGTATGCGGACCGGAGTGGATATTCGTGGTGGAGCCCCGGCTTCCAGAGATTCTCAGCAGTTGAATCCGCTCATGGCAAATGAGCTGATCCATGCCATCGTGCTTGGCGGAGGCAGCGCCTTTGGCCTCGCAGCTTCCGATGGAGTGATGAAATACCTTGAGGAGGCGGGCATCGGTTTTGATGTGGGAGTAACGAAGGTGCCGCTTGTGGTGCAATCCGATATCTTTGATCTTACGGTTGGGGATAAGAATGTCCGGCCGGATGCCCGGATGGGCTTCGAGGCGGCGAAGCTCGCCATGACCGCACCGAATTATAAGGATGGGAACTATGGCGCCGGATGCGGTGCTACAGTGGGTAAGGTCAAAGGCATGGATACCTGCATGAAAACCGGGATCGGAAGCTTTGCCGTCTCTATCGGGGATCTGAAGATCGGAGCTGTGGTGGTTCTGAACGCTTTAGGCGATGTCTATGACTGGAAAAACGGAATGAAGATTGCAGGTCTTCGTTCCGGGGATGATACCGGGTTCTCCGACACCATGGAGGTTATGAGATTCGGCATCGTGCCGAAAGAGAACAAGTTTATTGAGAACACGACCGTTTCGGTGGTCATGACAAATGCGCTTTTTACCAAGACCAAACTCTGTAAGATCGCCGGGATGGCGCATGACGGGTATGCAAGATCCATACATCCCGTGCATTCCTCCGCGGATGGTGACACGATCTACGCGGTTTCCCTGGGAGATGTGAAGGCGGATATGGATCTAGTGGGATCGCTTGCGGCGGAGGTCGTCAGTGAGGCCATTATTCGGGCGGTAGAGGCTGCGGAAAGTGCTTATGGGTTTCCGTGCCAAAAGGATGTTATGAAATATTGAACAGAACATAGACGCGCAATCCCCTTCCTCTTTAGGGAGGGGTTAGCGACAAATCTAACAAAAAATACAGACTATAAACAAATGTCCGAATGCACGAACAAATGTTCTTGCCTGAAGTGCGGAAGTATAGTATAATAAAGATGGTTATTCTAACGGAAAGAACCGCATTTTCAGGGGGCAGGATATATGGC
>CADAXW010000007.1 GCA_902792005.1 uncultured Lachnospiraceae bacterium | reverse complement strand
TTTTCCGTCAGAACAATGAGCCATGCCGACATCTCCGGCCACAAAACGGCCGGAGATGTCACGGCATTCGCCAAATACAACCACCTCGTCATTGCCTTGCCTACAAGCGAGCTTGCGCAAAGCAATGACGAGGCGTTTGTGCATGGCTCATTTCACGCGCAAATGGGGACTGTCCCCGTTGTCACGCTCTTGTCACGCCATCACGTCTTCAACTCGATATAGGTTCCGATCATATCCAGGATTGCCTCCATGTTCTTCTGCTGCAGCTGCTCTGAAAGCGCCTGCAGGAATTCGGAGTCCTCTGTTCCATACTGATCCTTTTGGATCTTTTTCAGTTCCTTCTCGATCAAAATGATATCATTCTTCTTTGCCGCACTCACCATTCGTTTCAGTGCTTCAAAATCCACCTGTTCCCGGATGTTCTCCGGAGCTGCGTTTTCTTCCTTCTGTGTTGCCTCTTTCTGTTCTGCTTCTTTTTGTGCTTCTTTTTGTGCTTCTTCCTGCGCTGCTCTCTCTTCAACCACCGATGCCGCTTCCGGTTCGGACGGGGTCTCGGCACTGACCGGTGCCTCCTTCTTTTCCTCGATCCGTTCTGCGGTCTTCTCTGCTGCTCTTGCAGCATACTCCTCGTCTGTCACGCCTGTCTGCGTTGCTGCAAACTCCAGATAAACTGCGATGGCATCCAGGATCGTATTCAGCATATCCAGGAGCGAAGGAAGATTGTCACGTACATAGTTCTTATTTCCGATGTTGATGGCCGAGTCGATCCTGGAAATATGGTTCACCAGCTCGACCGCGCCGATATTCTGCGCACCCGTACGGATATTATGGATCCTGGTACGGAAGGTACGATAATTCTTGGAGAACTTAACCTGCAGCTCTTCCGGCGAATTCTGGTTCTGATTATAGAAGGTGCTGAGGATACGGTTATAAACCTCGATACTGCCTCCGATCCGTTCCAGAGTTCCTGCCACATCCAGATGTAACTGAAGATGCTCCAGGCCCTCCCGGTATCTGGATTCGTTCATATAAAGATTCAGATCCCCGGACTTATAGTGGATCAGATCCGTAGGAAGGAACTTTATGATCATTGTGGCAAGCGTCACGATATCCAGCGGCTTTACGATCACATCATCAAATCCTGCCTCCAGCAGCTGATCACTGTCCTCCCGGATCGCATCCTCCGTCATGGCAATGATGGGTACGGAATCCACACCCTCTCTTACCAGCTCCCGGATCTCCTTCATGGCATCCGTACCATTCATTACCGGCATGGACAGATCCATGAAGATCAGGTCATAATCCTGATTCATCACCATATCGATGGCGCTGACACCGGAGGCCGCCACGTCACAGCGGATCTCCATCTGCTTCAGGACTCCCACAGCCACGGTACGGCTGATCTCGATATCATCCACCAAAAGCACATTGATATCCGGAACCAGCATCTTCTCTGCTTCTTCTCTGGTCACCCGCTCCACAGCTTCGGGCCCGGCCGCAGGAACCACATCCGACTCCGGCCGCATCTGGGGCAGATTCAGCGTAAATGCGGAGCCGGCACCGTAGGTACTCTCCACCTCCAGCTCACCGTTCATGATCTCCGTCAGCTTCTTGGCAATGGCGAGACTGATACCGCTTCCGGAATAACCGGTCTGCTTCTTGTTATCCGCGATATTATATACTTCAAAGATATGCTGCAGACGATCCTTCTGAATACCGACACCGGTATCGGAAATGCTGAACATCAGCTTCACGCTTCTCTTAGCGTCCGCATCATCATAGCAGTCCACAAACAGGGTGATGGTTCCCTCCTGGGTATACTTCTGGGCATTATCCAGAAGGATCTCCAGGATCCGCTTCACCTTCTCATAGTCGCCGATCATAACATCCGGTATGTTCTCACCGAGATCCACAAGGAATCTTACCGGACGCCCGTCCAGCACATTTATCATCTGATCGGAGATATCGCAGACCAGAGTCGTAATGGAATACGGCGCTTCCGCCACTGCCTCCTTGCCCGCCTCCAGACGTGCAAGCTGAATGGTCTCATCCACCTTTCCGAGGATGTCCTGTCCGGACTCCACGATCACGCTGAGACTCCGGTTCCGGTTCTCCTCATCCGGTTCTCTCTGCAGACTTTCCGCCAGGCTGATGATGGCATTCACCGGCGTTTTGATCTCATTACTCATATGCGCCAGGAAGTCCGTCTTTGCGGTACTGGACTTCACCGCAACCTCATGCTCCTTCTCCAGCTTTTCGATCTCCTTGTTCTGACCCAGCACACGCTTCTGGAACCGGACCATGTAGAGAACGACCAGAAGGATGATCATGGCCAGCAGTACCAGGAGACCGATCCGTACTGAACGCTTCTCAAAGAAGCCATATTCTTTTTTTATGATAAATGTAACGTCCTGCTCGCTGGCAACCCCGTCACCGTTCATTGCGCGCACCGTAAAGGTATAGGTGCCGCCCTCCAGGTTCGTATAGACTGCCTGCATGGGATCCAGAGGACTGATGGTGATGGGCGCGTTGTCAAAGCCCTCCAGCATGTATTCCACCTGAATATTCTCTCGGTTTGTATAACTGAGAACCGAGAAGGCGATGGATATTCTCTGAGTTCCCGATGGCACGGTAAGGCTTCCGCCCAGCTGATCATAGTGATAAACCGTATCATCCACATTGATCTCCGAAACCGTCAGCTTGGGAGCCACCTCATTCTTCACGATATTCCGGGTGTTGATCATATAAACACCCCGTTCACTGCAAAGATAAAGGATATTATTATCGATATAGTCTCTGGAATTCAGGGTCAGAGCACTGCCCAGGCCGTCTCCCTGTGCATAGTAGCGGCTGCTGATCCCCTCGGTTCCCAACAGTTCCTCCTCTGTGGTACAGAGAACACCCTTGGAGCCGACGATCCAGAGCCGGTCTCCCTCCTCAGTCTGTCTTTTCCGGCAGGATATCGTAGATATTATTTGAAAAGTCGATATTACTGATGGGACGTATACTCTCCGTGTAAAGGGAAAGACCGTTATCCGTTCCGATCCAGAGCCCCTCTTTTCCCGGAACGATGCGGGAAACCACATTTGAGGTCAGCCCGTCCTCCTCCGTGAACTCCTGAACCGTATCATTTTCAATGACATAGAGACCTCCGCCGTCAGAGCCCGCATACAGCTTTCCGTCATCTGCCTGGTACATGCAGATGATATTCGCATTCTTCATGCCATCCCTGGCCGAATAGCTCCGTACCACCGTATCCTTCCGGTCAATGATGCTGATGCCCTCCTCCGTGGCAACCGCAACCCGTCCGTCCTTTAACTCCAGGGTACAGTTCACCTGGTTGGTCAGAAGATTTCCGGTACGGCCGAACACCTCGATCTTCTCCTTGGGAGAGTAACGAACAATACCATAACGACGGGAGGTGGAAACCCACACATAGCCCTTGGAATCGATCATGATATGCTTTACGGACGCACCCATCAGATATTCACTCAGCGTATTCGTTACAAGGGCATTCCTGGAATCCACGATCTGGATCCCTTCATCGGTACCGATGTACTTCATGCCGTCCTTTCCGGCAACGATACAGTTGGTGCCTGCCTTTGTGAGCCCGTATCTTTCATTGAAATTCTGGAACTTGCTGCGTCCCAGGAACAAAATGCCCTGACGATTGGATACGATCCAGTAATTCCCCTCATAATCCATGATCATGTCAGAAATATACTTATTGATGGACGCCTCATTCAGGGACGTAAATGCGCCCTTTTTGTTCAGATAACCGATTCCGCCGTCGGCACAGACAAAGAGCCGCTCGCCGTCATGGAACAGGCTGTTGACGCCATCCTTTCCGGAGATCAGGCTTTCATACTTCATATCCTTCTTCAGATGCAGGATCTCCGATCCCATGGTGCCGAGATAGATGGTCCCGTCCTCCATACCCAGGATACAGGACAGTTCATCTGCGGTGAAGTCCTGCGCCGGAAAGCTTTCCAGAGCATGATCCTTTCCGATGCGGAAGAAGGAATTCATGCTTTCGATTCCCCAGAGGTAGTCCCCCGCCGTGGTGATGGCCTTGATATTCTTTCCCTCAAGTCCCTTCACACGGATCAGAGACTCACTCTCCTGATCTACGATATACAGACCGTACATGGTGGCAACATATATAATGCCATCCGCGCTCTGGCACACGTCGTTGATACATTTTACTCCGTCATAATATTCAGTAGAAAAATGTACCACCTCGCTGCCCTTCAGACAGAACAGTCCATAGTTGTTGGTGGCTACCCAAAGCCGGTCCTCGGAATCCTGATAGAGCTCATTTACATAGTATACGTCGTCCTTTTCCGTATTCCACAGGTTGTAGCTCTTGAACTCTTTTCCGTTGTAACGGTAGAGTCCGCCGTCGGTGCCTACCCAGATGTAGCCGGAGCGGGTCTGGGTGATACAGTTCACCTTGGTACTGCCGAGACCGTCCTCCTGGTTATACACCGTCTGGCGGTACCAGGATAAGAAGGTATCCTTGCTGGCCGCCTCACCGAGAGGACCCTGAGACACGAAAAGAGCGCATGCCAGAAGACATGCGAGAAGCAGCAGACTTATGATCCGTTTTCCCTTTCTCTTTTCGATCAAAGATTATCTCCTTTATTTGGCCCCTGTCATCTCCTGCAGGAAGACCTCATAGCTCTTTTCCATCTCATAGATATCCGCCTTGGAGGTAACCTCCCAAGGAGCATGCATGTTCAGCACGGCAACGCCACAGTCGATGACTTCCATACCGTACTGGGACAGAATGTATGCGATGGTTCCACCGCCGCCTACATCCACCTTGCCCAGTTCTGCGGTCTGGTACTGAACTCCGTTCTTTTCCATGATGCCGCGGAGACGTGCGATATACTCTGCATTTGCATCATTGGAGCCGGACTTTCCGCGGGCTCCGGTAAACTTTGTAAAGACAACGCCTCTGCCCAGGAAGGATGCATTCTTTTCCTCAAAGCAGGAAGCATACAGCGGGTCGTAGCCCGCATTTACATCTGAAGACAGCATGCAGGAATTTGCAAGACATCTGCGAAGTGCCAGGGGGTTCTCATCTCCTGCCAGATACAGAAGCTCTGCCACTGCATTTTCAAAGAACCGGGAATGCATGCCTGTGGCACCCACCGAACCGATCTCCTCCTTATCCACGAGAAGGGTGCAGGCGGTACGCTTCAGCTGATCCTGCCTCAGCTGTGCAACCAGGCTGGTATAAGCACATACCTTATCATCCTGTCCATAAGCAAGGACCATGGAGCGATCCAGGCCCATATCCCTCGGTTTTCCGGCAGGAACGATCTCCAGCTCGGCAGAGATGAAGTCCTCCTCTGTGATGTCGTATTTCTCCTTAAGAAGAGCCAGAACCTGCTTCTTCACCGGATCCTTCTTATCGTTTTCAGATTTATCTTTCTCATTCTTATCTGTCTCAGACTTTCCTGTCTCACCCTCGGGGTCAGCGGACTCAGCCTTCTCCGGGAATACCAGGGGACGGGAAGCGATCAGAAGATCCAGCGCTTCTCCCTCCACTGCCTTGGCAGCCGTCTTTGCCATCTGATCCTGTGCCAGATGGATCAGGATGTCGGTCACGCAGAAGACCGGATCCGTTTCATCCTCACCGATCACCACATCCACCACGGTTCCGTCTGTCTTTGCGACAACGCCGTGGATGGCCAGAGGCAGCGTCACCCACTGATACTTCTTGATCCCGCCGTAATAATGAGTGTCCAGATATGCCAGATCACTCTTCTCATAAAGAGGATTCTGCTTAACGTCCAGACGGGGAGAATCCAGGTGTGCGCCCAGGATATTGATCCCCTTCTCCAGAGGCTCCTCTCCCATATGGAACAGTGCCACGGACTTTCCCATATTATTTACATAGATCTTATCTCCGGCCTTCAGCTTTTCTCCCTTCCGGATCACTTCCTCCAGGGAAAGATAGCCTGCCTTCTCAGCCTCCCGGATGATATAATTCGTACCCTCCCGCTCGGTCTTTCCGTGAAACAGATAGTCCTTATAACCATCGGAAAGAGCCTCCAGCTTCTTCAGGTCATCTTCTGTATATGCCTTCCATGCGTTCTTTCGTTCCATATTATTTTACCTCACTCAGGATCTCGCTCAGGATTTTCAGTGCCTTATCACAATCTTCTTTGGACGCGATGAGGGGCGGAACCATCCGGATCACATTTGCCCGAACTGCTGTCATCAGCATCCGCTTATCAAAGGCCTCATGCTTTACATGCTGCGCAATGTCCTGATCAAATTCCACACCGGTCAGAAGACCAAGTCCCCGGACATCGGTCACATGGGGCAGCTTCCAGAGCTGCTCCCGGAAGTAGCTTCCCACCTCGTCCGCATTTTCTGCCAGCTTCTTATCCAGGATCTCCTTTATCTCGGCATAAGCAGCTGCACAGCACACCGGATTTCCGCCAAATGTAGTCCCGTGGGCGCCGGCAGACAGCGTATCCATCAGCTTTGCAGTGGTTGCCATGGCTGCGATGGGCATACCGCCGCCAAGTGCCTTGGCCATGGAAACTGCATCCGGCTTAATTCCGTACTTCATATATGCCATCATGTCTCCGCACCGTCCGCAGCCGGTCTGAACCTCGTCAAACAGAAGGAGCATTCCCTTTTCATCACAGAGCTTCCGAAGGCCCTCCAGGAATTCAGCCGTTGCCGGATAGACTCCGCCCTCTCCCTGTACCGGTTCCACCATGATGGCACAGGTATCCTCATCACAGGCTTCCTTGAAGGATTCCAGATTGTTGAACTCTGCATAGACAAAGCCCGGAATGGGATCTCCGAAGCCCTTCTGGATCGGGGATTCCGGCTGTCCGGTTGCCCTGAGTGTCGCCAGCGTCCTTCCGTGGAAGGAATTATATGCAGTCACCACCTTATAATGCTTCGGACCGAAATGATCCACACCGTACTTCCGCGCCAGCTTCAGCATAACCTCGTTGGCTTCTGCGCCGGAGTTCTGGAACTGGATCTTCTCCATGCCGATGGTCTCACAAACCAGCTTGGCAAGAAGTGTCTGGGGGATGGTGTAGCAGTAATTGGATGCATGCAGCAGCTGCTCCGCCTGCTCCTTGATGGCATTCACAACCGCATCACTGCAATGACCCGTGGCATTGACTGCGATACCACCCAGGAAGTCCAGATAAGGCTCCCCGTTCTCATCATACAGATTCATTCCCTTTCCGCTTGCTGCTATGAAATCATAGCGCGGAAATGTCTCATTCATATAGGTTTCGGCGATTTCCTTTAACTCTTCTTTCGAATACTCCTTGTCCCAGATCATACGTATCCCTTCTTTCTTTCAAAAATCGAATATAAATCTAAATCAATATTATACCATATTCCTGCAGGAATAATCAATGATTATACACTATATTGAATAATTATGCAACCACATTTAATAATATGCATAATTATGAATAATATTACAGGATCATGGATAATCCGATCCTCTTCCGCTTCATGTCCACGGATAATACCTTCACGGTAACAACATCCCCAACGGATACCACATCCAGCGGATGCTTTACAAACTTCTTGTTTGTAAGCTGGCTGATATGGACCAGACCGTCCTGATGAACTCCGATATCCACAAATGCGCCGAAGTCGATTACATTTCTTACCGTTCCCTTCAGGATCATTCCTTCCGTCAGATCCTTCATATCCAGAACGTCGGTACGGAGTACGGGCTGCGGCATATCCGAACGGGGATCGCGGCCCGGGCGGGTCATTTCCGCAACCATATCACGCAGGGTGGGTTCACCAACCCCGAGGGACTCTGCTGTCTCTTTATAATCATTGATAAAGATCACGGCCTTCCCCTCCTGCACATCCTGCAGAGAGAAATGACAGAGATCCATCAGCTTTGCTGCCGCTTCATAGCTTTCCGGATGAACTCCGGTATTATCCAGCGGGTTGCTTCCGTTCCGGATCCGGAGGAAACCGGCACACTGCTCATATGCCTTGGGGCCCAGCTTTGCAACCTTCAGAAGCTGCTTCCGCTCTGTGAAGCCCCCCTCCTGCTCTCTGTAGGCTACGATATTCTTGGCGATGGGCTTGGAAATACCTGAGATATACTCCAGGAGGGACGCGGAGGCGGTATTCAGATCCACACCAACCTGGTTTACGCAGTCCTCAACCACACCGCTCAGGGCTTCCTTCAGCCGCTTCTGATTCATATCATGCTGATACTGTCCCACACCGATGGACTCCGGTGTGATCTTCACCAGCTCGGCCAGAGGGTCCTGCAGACGACGTGCTATAGAGGCTGCACTTCTCTGTCCCACATCAAAGTTCGGGAACTCCTCTGTTGCAAGAGCACTGGCAGAGTATACGGATGCCCCTGCCTCATTGGTGATGACATAGGCGATCTTTCTTCCGGGTTCTTCCTTCTTAATCTCATCCAGAAGCTCTGCCACGATCTGTTCCGATTCTCTGGAAGCCGTTCCGTTTCCAATGGAGATCAGGTCGATCTTATACTTCCGGATCATTTTCTTAACCGTATCCTTGGCCGCACGGATCTTCACCGGATTCGTGGGCGCTGTGGGATAAACCACAGCCGTATCCAGCACCTTTCCGGTGGGATCGGTCACTGCAAGCTTGCAGCCGGTACGGAAAGCCGGATCCCAGCCAAGCACGGTCTTTCCTGCGATGGGAGGCTGCATCAGAAGCTGGCGCAGATTCTTACCGAATACGGTAATGGCTCCCTCTTCTGCTGTCTCCGTCAGCATGGAACGGATCTCCCGCTCGATGGCCGGTGCGATGAGACGGCTGTATGCGTCGGCAACGGCAGCCTTCAGATATTCCGCGGTCCCTGCCTCAGGCACATGGATCATCTCATGCTCCAGATAACGGATGATCTCCTCCTCCGGTGCCTCCACAGTAACGGTCAGCACCTTCTCCGCCTCACCACGGTTCAGTGCCAGTACACGGTAGCCGGTGATTTTCTTCAACGGCTCCTGGAAATCATAATAGGTTTCATAGGGTGTCTCCTGTTCCGGATCCTTTGCCAGCGAGCGGATCGTTCCCTTCTTCATGGTGCGTTCACGGATCTCCGTACGGAAGTCCGCCTCATCGGAGATCGTCTCTGCGATGATATCCATGGCTCCCTTAACGGCATCCTGTGCAGATGCAACGCCCTTCTCCTCGGAGATATAGGCTTCCGCCTCCTTCAGAACATCCGTCTGGGGCTGTTCCAGCCGGATCAGATTCGCCAGGGGCTCCAGTCCCTTTTCCTTTGCCACACTGGCTCTTGTCTTTCTCTTCTGTTTATAGGGACGGTACAGATCCTCCACCGCCACCAGGGTTTCCGCATCCCGGATCGCCTTCTCCAGTTCCTCCGTCAGCTTCTCCTGCTCGCGAATGGAAGAGATCACCGCTTCCTTTCTTTCCTCCAGATTCCTGAGATAGGTAAGTCTCTCTCCCAGCTGTCTCAGCTGCTCATCATTCAGCGTACCCGTAACCTCCTTACGGTAGCGGGCAATGAAGGGGATGGTACATCCCTCATCGATCAGCTTCACGGCAGCCTCAACCTGCCAATCCTTTACCTCCAGTTCTCTGGCGATCACCTGCGTGATATTCATAATAAAAAACCTCCGTATAACTTATGTTGCTTATAAAAATGTTGCGTATATTATTGCCTGTTCTGTTGCTTATTC
This sequence comes from uncultured Lachnospiraceae bacterium, assembly GCA_902792005.1. Classification (GTDB taxonomy): domain Bacteria; phylum Bacillota; class Clostridia; order Lachnospirales; family Lachnospiraceae; genus Eubacterium_Q. The sequence goes on along the minus strand of CADAXW010000007.1, from coordinate 37,569 downwards.
AGCAGCAGCCTCCACCGCAGACTCGAACTGACTGTTATAGAGCTCGTAGTAGAAGCCGCCCTTTTCCAGCAGCGTCTCATGATTACCCTGCTCGATGATATTTCCATCCTTCATGACCAGGATCACATCTGCCTCCTGAATGGTGGAAAGACGATGGGCAACGATGAAGCTGGTCCGTCCCTCCATCATTTTCGCAAAGGATCGCTGGATCCGATGCTCCGTTCTGGTATCGATGGATGAGGTAGCCTCATCCAGGATCAGCATGGGTGGCAGTCTCAGCATGACCCGGGTGATACAGAGCAGCTGCTTCTGTCCCTGGGACAGGCTTCCTCCATCCTCACCCAGAATGGTGTCATAGCCCTCCGGCATCCGCCGGATGAACCGGTCTGCATGGGTAAGCCTTGCAGCCTCCTGCACCTCCTGGTCCGTGGCGTCCGGCTTTCCATAGGCGATGTTATCCCGCACCGTGGCCTGCTTCAGCCAGGTCTCCTGCAGTACCATTCCATAGTTGTTCCTAAGGCTGTTTCTTGTCATGGACCGGATATCCGTTCCATCCACGGATATGCTTCCCTGATCCACATCATAAAACCGCATGAGCAGATTGATCAGCGTAGATTTTCCGCAGCCGGTGGGGCCAACGATGGCAACCCGTTTACCGCTCTCCACCAGAAGGTTGATATCTGTCAGAAGCTTCTTTGTTTTATCATAGGAGAAGGACACATGCTGCAGCTCCACCTCTCCCCTTGCATCCCGGAGAACCAGCGCATTTTCAGGCTCCTCCACCTCCGGCTTCTCCTCCAGCAGCTCAAAGAGCCGTTCAGCGCAGGCCAGGGAGTTCTGAAGCTCCGTAATGACACCGGAGATCTCGTTAAAGGGCTTTGTATACTGATTCGCATAGCTCAGGAAGCAGGTCAGCTCACCCACTGTCAGCCTTCCGCCAACAGCGAATACAGAGCCCAGGATCCCCACTCCTGCGTAGATCAGATTGTTGACGAAACGGGTTCCCGGATTCGTCAGGGACGAATAAAATGTGGCCTTCTTCGATGCATCCGCCAGCCGGTCGTTCACCTCGCGGAATCGCTCTTCTGCTGTCTCTTCGTAACCAAAGGCCTGAACCACCTTCTGATTCCCCACCATTTCTTCCACAAGTCCGGTAAGCTCTCCCCGCTCCACCGACTGTTTCCGGAAGAGATGGAAGGTCCTCTTTGCGATAAAGGAAGCCAGGAACAGAGAAGCCGGCGTGAGAACCACCACAAGTGCCGCGATCCATCCATTCAGCACGAACATGAACACCAGTGTCAGTATGATGGTTGTGGCTCCCGAAAAAAGCTGTGTAAAGCCCAGCAGCAGGCCGTCCGAGAACTGATCGATGTCTCCGATCATCCTGGAAACGATATCTCCCGCCGACTGACTGTCGATATAATCCAGCGGCAGGCTCTGCATATGGTTAAATGCTCTGGTCCGGATGTCCCGTACCACATGATAAACAATGCGGTTGTTGATGGCACTCTGCAGCCACTGTGTAAAGAACGCCGTAACCGTAAGTACGATAAACCAGACAATGATCTTTGCCAGAAGGCTGAACTGTACATTTCCGGGGCCGATGATATGGTCGATGGCCCGGCCAGCCAGAATGGGCGAATACAGCTGAAGCACCACCGTTGCTGCACTCAGCAGCAGGGAAAGGATCAGAAACGGCAGATAGGGCTTCAGAAAATGCAGGATCTTCTTCAAGGTCTTCTTTCTGTCCCAGCCACCCGTTTGTTTCTCGATGTTCTTTCTACTCATGCGCCGTCACCCCCTCTCCAAAAGGCGTGACCGCCGCAGCCGGACTGAGCTCCTCTTCCCTCAGCTGAGACCTGCAGATCTCCTGATAGGTCTCGCAATGCTCCAGAAGCTCTGCATGGCTTCCGATGCCTGCCACCTCACCGTCTTCCAGGACGATGATCCTGTCCGCGGCACGCACGGTGGAGACTCTCTGGGACACCAGAAATGTAGTCATCCACCTGGTCTCCTTCCGAAGGGATCTTCGGAGCGCTGCATCTGTTGCAAAATCCAGAGCCGAAGCACTGTCATCCAGGATCAGGATCTTCGGCTTTCGTACCAGTGCTCTGGCAATGGTCAGTCTCTGTCTCTGTCCGCCGGACAGATTCCGACCGCCCTGATTCAGTTCATAGGTCAGGCCGGTCTTTCTATCATTCACAAATGTCTCCGCCTGGGCGATGCGGATGGCATCCCACAGCTCCTGATCTGTTGCATCCTTCTTTCCCCAGCGGAGATTGTCCGCAATGGTTCCTGAAAACAGTACCGCCTTCTGCGGAACCACACCGATGGACTCCCGCAGCTGCTGCTTCGGATAGTCCCTGATATCTACGCCGTCGATCAGAACCTGTCCCTCTGTGGCCTCGTAGAACCGGGGGATCAGATTCACCAGGGTGGACTTTCCGGAGCCGGTACCACCGATCACTCCGATGGTCTCACCGGCCATCGCCTCAAAGGACACATGCTGTATCGCCGCCTCCTTGGCCCCGCTGTACTTCAGGCTGACATCCCGGAACACCACTCTCGGGCCGTCCTTCTGTGTCACATCCGTACTTCCATACTCAATGGAGGGCTCTACTGCAAAAACCTCGGACACTCTTCTTCCCGCAGCCACGGACTTGGTCATGGTGATGATAAGATTTGCCAGCTTGATCAGCTCCACCAGAATCTGAGACATATAGTTTACCAGCGCCACCACCTGGCCCTGGGTCATTTCACCCGTATCCACCCGGATGGCACCGGTATGGATGAGAAGTACGATTCCCACATTTACGAGCACATAGGTGACGGGATTCATGAATGCCGTGATACGTCCCACAAAGAGCTGGGACTTCATCAGATCACGTCCGGCTTCGTCATATTCCCGCTTCTCCTCCGCTTCCCGGTTGAAGGCACGGATCACGCGAACACCGATGAGATTCTCACGCGTCAGCAGCGTCACCCGGTCCAGACGGTTCTGCACCTTTTTATACAGCGGTATGGACGCAAATGTAATGCTGAATACCACAACCACCAGCAAGGGAAGGATCAGAAGAAAGATCAGGGCTGTCCTGGCGTGTACCGTAAAGGCCATGATCACTGCACCGAACACGATAAAGGGCGAACGGAGGAACAGACGAAGCACCATATTCACTCCCGTCTGCACCTGATTCGTATCACTGGTCATCCGTGTAACAAGGGTTGAGGTCCCCAGCTGGTCCAGCTCCCGGTAGGACAGCCGGTTGATATGACGGAACAGGTCCATTCGAAGCTCCCTGCCCACACCGCTGGCAGCAACCGCCGAAAAATACTGGGCAGTCACGGAGCAGCCAAATCCCACCACTGCCAGGACGAACAGAACGCCGCCCATGGCAAAGATGGTACCCTTGTCTCCGGTTCCGATGCCGTCGTCGATCATTTTTGCAACGACAAGAGGCACCAATAATTCAAAGATTGCCTCCAGCATCTTGAAAAGTGGTGCCATAACTGCCTGTAACTTATAATGTTTTAAATACTTTGCTGTAAGTTTCATATGCGTCGCTTCTTGCTATCTCACGGAGCGGGTTGCCACCACAGCCACACCTGTTCCGGCAGCATCCTCGATCACCGTCTGTCCGATCTCCACCGGTGCGGTAAGCCGCACCGATCTTATTTCCTTCATTACTTCAAATATCCTGTCCTTCGGGATATCCCCTGCCGTTTTCACAGAGCAGAGCGGAAGTTCTCCTCCGGATACCCGGACGGATCCGGTAACGGTCCGCATGGGACGGACCACCTCTTCCTCTCCGTATGCCGCTCCTCTGGGGCAGGTATTCCCGGTCACTGTGACCGCTCCGGCGTCATCCACCGTCACCGACAGCTGACAGCCGAGAGGACATTTGATACAGGTAAGTGTTCTCTCTATCATAGGCTAATCCTCCAGAACGATACGTACGGAGGCGACCTGGGCTTCCGCAGGCTTCAGCTTACAGGTCTCCATTTCTCCGGGCGCAAGCACACGCTTCGGGATCTGCATCACCCGGTTGTCATCATAGTAAACACAAAGCTTCTTGTCCCGGTACACATCTGCCACCCGGAACCGAACCGTCACAGGTTCCTTCAGCGCATCCGGTCTGAGTCCCGCCGGCACGGTATACCGCACCCCGCCTTCGCAGGAGATGGGGATCAGATTCTGCTTCTCCTGCTCCCAACCTTCGCTCAGCCAGGCCGCAGCTGCTCTTCCGGCACTGCCTGACTCATCAGAGACATAGTCCACCAGATCATGGACATGGAGTACATTTCCGCAGGCAAAGATCCCGGGAATGACTGTCATGAAACGGTCGTCCACCACCGGGCCTCCCGTCACACGGGACAGCGTAACGCCTGCTGACCTGCTCAGTTCATTTTCGGGAAGCAGTCCACAGGAAAGCAGCAGGGTATCACACTCGAAGTACTGCTCTGTCCCGGGGATCACGGCCCGTTTTTCATCCACCTTTGATATCTCGATCCCGGTCACGCGGCTGCGTCCGTCGATCCTTGATACGGTATGCGACAGGAGCAGCGGGATCCCGAAATCATTCAGGCACTGTTCTATATTACGTCTCAGGCCACCGGAATAGGGCATGATCTCTGCGACGGCAAGGACCTTTGCACCCTCCAGTGTCATACGGCGCGCCATGATCAGTCCGATATCTCCGGACCCAAGGATCACCACGCGGCGTCCCACCATCTTTCCTTCTATGTTGATGAGTCTCTGAGCGGTTCCTGCCGTATAAATGCCCGCCGGACGGCTGCCGGGGGTATTCAGAGCTCCTCTGGGGCGTTCTCTGCAGCCCATGGCAAGGATGACTGCTCCTGCCTGCAGCTGAACCACGCCCTCCTTCGGGCTCACATAGGTAATGACACGTTCCGGCGTGATATCCAGAACGATGGATTCCAGCCGGAAATCGATGCCGGCTTCCTCCGCCAGTTTGATATAACGGTCCGCATATTCCGGTCCGGTCAGTTCTTCTTTAAATCGATGAAGGCCAAAGCCATTATGGATACACTGGTTCAGGATTCCTCCCAGCCGCACATCCCGCTCCAGCAGAAGGATATCCTTCTCTCCTGCTTCCCGGGCAGATACGGCCGCAGCCAATCCGGCAGGCCCTCCGCCGATGATCACAAGTGCTCTACTCTCCATGGCTGTCCTCCCTTCCCGCTTCCCGGATCAGAAGCTCGGAGCCCGGACGATTCTTACAGATCTCCTCCATGGAGCAATCCAGCTCCCGGGCAAGGATCTCCAGGGTTCTGGGAGTGCAGAAGCCCGCCTGGCAGCGCCCCATTCCCTGGCGCACCCGACGTTTCACTCCATCCATGGACACGGCTCCCACCGGCCGACGAATCGCATCGATGATCTCGCCCTCTGTTACCTCTTCACAGCGGCATACCACGCGGCCATAGGCGGGATCTCTTTGGATCAGCGCATTTCTCTCTTCCAAAGAAAGGTTCTTCGGGCAGAGGATCCCCTTCCGCCGAGGCCGGAAATCCTGTTTTCTTGAAAAGCATCCGGTTTCTTCCACTTCCTTCAGCAGATACTCTGCAATGGCCGGCGCTCCGGAGAGCCCAGGGGATTCGATCCCCGCTGCGTCAAAGAAGCCCGGCACCTCAATGGTTCCATCCTCTCTTCTGGGCTGTCCCAGGATAAAATCTCTTCCATCCTCCGTAGACCGGTTTCCCGCAAATGCAGTGATCACATACCGGAAGTCCAGCGCCGGAACGCTCCTTTTTCCCTGAGACTGCACATAGGAAATACCCTCCGAAGAGGAATCCGTATTCTCCGGAGTATCGACTGCAATCGCATTCGGTCCCACCATAAGATTGCCGTGAACCGTAGGCGTTACAAGTGTTCCTTTTCCTTTTTCCGTGGGAAGCTGAAAGATGGTATGGCTCACCAGTCCACCCACCTCCTGATCCAGAAGCTGATATTCCCCCCGCCTCGGAGTGATATGAAGCTTCCGGTTAGAAACCATATTGTGAATACGGTCGGAATAAAGACCCGCCGCATTTACGATCATTTTTGCATCCAGTGCACCCCGGTTGGTCTCCAGAGTAAAACCGGACTCCGTTTTTCTGACGGAGGTAACCTCTGTCAGGAATCGGAACTCGGCCCCGTTCAGCGCCGCATTTTCGGCAAATGCCACTGTCATGAGAAAGGGATCACAGATGGCGCTTGAAGGTGCATAAAGAGCTCCTGCAACCTCTTCTGAAAGACAGGGCTCCATCCGACGCGCTTCCTCTCCGGAAATGATCCGAAGACCCTTTACGCCATTCTTCTGTCCACGCTCCAGCAGTTCCCGGAGTTTCGGCATGTTCTCCTCTTCAAAGCATATGACAAATGCGCCGTTTTTCTTATAGGGGATATCCAGCTCCTCGGACAGCGATTCCATCAGGACCGATCCACGTACATTCATGGCTGCCTTCCGGCTTCCGCTCGCCGCATCATGACCGGCATGAATGATGGCACTGTTTGCCTTGGATGTTCCGGAGCATACATCCTCCTCCTTCTCCAGGACCAGGATCCTTGCATCCAGCCGGGAAAGCTCTCTTGCGGCAGCGCATCCGACAACGCCGGCGCCAATGATTATGATGTCATACTGCTCCTTCTCCATAGAACCCCTTTTGATCTCCGATTAATGCTGTTCTGTGCTGTTCTCCGTTGTCTGATCCGGATACAATGCCTTCTTCAGGATCTCATTGTTTTTCTGCAGATTCGGAACCAGAACCGCCATATTATTGATTCGCTCATTTGTATAGGCACCATCTGCCGGTAACCTGAGATTCTCGCCTACATGGATCCCCTCCTTGGCGATGTAGTACACATATCCAAGGATCTCGGAATCCGTCATATCCGTAGCAAAATACGGGATTACCGCATTGACCAGATCCATCATGTCAGAAAGACTCATGGTAAGCATTTTCTCAAAGGCTGCCATGATCACACGTCTCTGTCTGTCTGTACGCTCCCAGTCGGAACGACCCACCTTTCTGGTTCTGGAATAAGCCAGCGCCTGATCCGGACGGAGCAGATTCTTTCCCTCCTTCAGATTCCAGACGCCATCCGCCAGACCTGCCTCACGGTTCATGACCGGTCCGATCTCATTCAGATAGTCAGCCTCTGCCTGTGAAAGCTCGATCTCAAGATCTCCCACGGAGGTCATGGCCTTGATAAAGCCTTCAAAGTCCACCTCAATGGCATTGTCGATCACAATACCGAAGTCCTGCTGGATGGTTTCCTTTAGAAGAGAAGCTCCGCCGTAATTATAGGCTGCGTTGATCCGGTTATCACTGTATCCCGGAATGGGAACATACATATCACGCATGAAGGAAATCAGCGTGATCTTATTAGTCTTCTTATTGATGCTGCAGAGGATCATGGTATCGGAACGTGCCGGGTTGGTATCTCCGGGTCTCCGATCCTGTCCGATAAGGATGATGTTCTTGATATCCTTATCCTGCTTTACAGCTTCATACAGCTTATCCCAGTTGACCTGATCCGCCTTGATGGTATCCTCGTCCGTTCCTGTGGAGGTTTCAAATGTCTCCTGTTCTCTCGGTGTACGTTCTCTCTCTTCGATCCGGTTGATCCTTCCGAGATATATCTTTATGGCAATAAAAACGCCCAGCGCAAGCAGAACGATCACGCCTCCGACAATGATCAAAACCCGTGACAATTTGGACAGGGATTTCCAGCCACGCTTCTTTCCGCCTTCCGGCAATTCCTCAACTACGTAAGGCTCCTCTGTGTCGTAGGAATCAATTGCGTCACCGGTCTCCTCCTGTGCCTGAGTCTCCTCATACGCACCGGACTCCTCCTGTGCCTGAGTCTCCTCATACGCTCCGGTCTCTTCAAACTCCTGATCGTTCTTCTTCTCGTCGTCTTTCATTTCTCTCTCCGTTAGGGTAAATGATTTTTCGATGGGTTACGCAAAAATACAGAGCCTCCTGAAAAGGGGGTTCTGTATAGTGTTAATATATTTACTTCTTCGTTCCTGCTTCTCCAAAATGGGCCTCACAATGCTTTTTCAATGCTTCAAAGCTCTCCTGGCTGATCACATGCTCCATACGGCATGCATCCTCAATGGCATTTTCTTCACTGACTCCAAGCTCCATAAAAAACCTGGAGATCAGTTTATGACGTTCATAGATCGATTCGGCGATCGCATGCCCTTCCTCTGTCAGATAGATATAACCCGCGTCCGTGACCGTGATGAGATTCTTTCCTCGAAGGTTTTTCATCGCTATGCTGACACTTGATTTTTTAAAGTCTAATTCATTCGCTACATCAACCGCACGAACAACCGGCAGTTTTTCCGAAAGCATAAGGATCGCTTCCAGATAATTCTCCATGGATTCGTTTGATTTTATATTATGCATACCCTTCTCCCACGAAACAAAAAATCACTGTAAACGATTATAACAAAACTACAGAAATGTGGCAAGGAAAAGAAAGGAAAAGAAAATCCCGAAAAGTTCTTGACATCTACCCCATGTTAGTCTATACTAACACCGTGAGCCCGACATGAGCTTTTCCGGTACTCCCTTATGAAAAAAATAACGATTCAAATGCCGGGCTCACAAAAATAAAAACCTTTCTTAAATCAAATGATCCCGGCGGATCATTTTTTTATTGCTTCTGACTTTTCAGTCTGCTCAGCTTATCCTGCTGATATTCCTTGCTGATATCCAGGATCTCCTTTAAAAAACGGATATAGGAATTCTGAAATCTCGGCTCCACATCTACCGCCAGTCTGTCCAGCATTGCCTTCTCCCGCTCCGGACGATAAACCGGATCTCCGGACTCTGCCTTCAGTAAAGCCACGGCGTCCGACATTTCCATACGGCTGAGGAACAGCTGTTTCATCTCACTGTCGATCACGTCGATCCTGGCTCTGATCTCTTCCAGGGTTAATTTCTCTGTTTCCATGTTAAATCTCCTTCTTTATCAACTCATCCAGAAAGACAGACGGGCGGACCGCCTTTTTTCCCATCATTTTCGGAGCATAGATCGTCAGGGCCTCGCTGGCCCGGGTGATCCCCACGTAGAACATCCTTCGTTCTTCCTCTATGGCAGGTTCCGTTTTCGCCTTTTTATGAGGGATAACCCCCTCAACTGCATCCAGGATGTGCACCTGCTGAAACTCAAGTCCCTTGGCGCTGTGGAGTGTCATCATCTGTACGCCGCGTTTCTCCTGATTCCTGCTCTCCCGCTTCCTGTTTTCCTCTTTCAGAAGCTCTGTATATGCCTCCGCAAAAAGAAGAAAATCCTCTATGGTATCGTAGGGCTCGGCCATGGATTGCAGTTCCTCCATAAGATCCAGGATCTCTTCACTGTCGAGGGACCGCCGCTCCGCCTCCTCCAGCATCCAGTTTTCATACCGGACTGCCTTCCGGATATAGTGGATCGCCGGCATAGGCGGCAATGTTTTGATCCTTCGCATTGCCTCCCGGAGCTTTTGTACATTTTGCTCCAGATATTCCTGTCCCCGTACTCTCGAGGTAAGCCGGATCAGATCCACCTCTTCCTCCTGAAGGAGATTCCTGCGGATATACCGCACCGGCTTGTTCATGATCCGAAGAAACCGGCTGCGTTCCCGGTGTCCGGCAGCAAAATACAGATAATCCATGATGGGGGATATGGCTGTATGATCGAAAATGTTGGGAAGCATATCCTTCATCTCGTAGGGGATTCCCTCATCCCGAAGCAAAAATGCCAGTCCGCGGGGATCCCGGTTGGTCCGATACAAAACAGCGATCTCCTCATAGGGAACGCCGCGTCTTACCGCATCCCGGATCGAGCCCAGGATCAGGGCATGCTCCTCCTTATCATTCCGGGGCGTCAGGATGCGGACTGCATCCCCCTCGCTTCCCTTCTTCGCAGAACGGAGGGTCTTCTCATAGCGATGCCGGTTATTCCGGATCAGCCTGGCCCCCGTATCTGTAATGAATGCCGGACAGCGATAATTCACGCTGAGGGTTATGGTTTTTCCTTCCGGAAATTCCTTTCCAAAGGAAAGCATGATATCCGGTCTTGCGCCGCGGAAGCCATAGATCGACTGATCATCATCTCCCACCGCAAACAGATTGTTCCCGGGGCGTACCAGCAGCTTCAGGATCTCATACTGGATCCGGTTGGTATCCTGATACTCATCCACCAGGATAAAGGGATACATTTCCCTGAGCCGGTCAAGGATATCCTGCCGCTCCGACAGGAGTTCGTAGCACATTTCCATCATATCATTGAAGTCGATCCGGCGCTCCCGCTTTTTCCGTTCCCGGAATCGCCTGCACAGGGTTCGGAACTCCTCTGCCGGAAGGTCCGTGCTGTAATAATCCTCCAGGTTGATCATGTCGTTGGTGATAAGATCCATCTGGCGAAGCACGCTGCCCAGTGTCTCCTCGCTGTTTCCGTATTCCGGAGACAGGTCCGTCAGGATCCCACGGATCCACTTACAGCGTTCATCCTCCGTGAGAACCGCCTCCTGGGGTAGCTTGTATGCCGTCCGGATGACCCAGTAAAAGAAGGCATGGAAGGTGGAAAAACGCACTCCGCCGGACACTCCGTCCATAGCTTCATAACGTCTCTGCATGGACTGCGCCGCCGCCCTGGTAAAGGTGATCACCAGGATACAGCGGGGGATCACACCATGCTCCTTCACCAGACGCTTCACTCTGTGAAGGATCACCGTGGTCTTACCCGAACCCGGCGTCCCCAGGACCAGCAAGGGTCCACGGAACCATTCAATTGCCTCCTGCTGTTCGTCATTAAAGGTCAAATCCTGATCTCCTGTTTCTGAATATATAACGAATATTTCTCGAAAAAATATCGATTCTATGCTGCGCAGCCGTCTGTATCGTACAAAAAGGGAGCCGCCCGTTTCGGTTCCCGGCAACTCCCTGATCATCTGTTTCGGAATAACTCCATCTAAATGCTAGGCATTCATGCCGCAGCACTTCTTATATTTCTTTCCGGATCCACACGGACACGGATCATTTCTGCCGATCTTCGGCGGCTTAACAATGGTATGGGAGGACTTTTCCTTCTTGTAGAGCGCCTCCTGCTCCTCCTTTGTGTAGATCGCATCCCACTGAGGAAGCGTATACAGCCACTCCGCATTACACTGAACCATGTTCATGTAAAGCTTCTCCGTATCAATCTCTAACTCCAGCGGAGTATCCTCCTCCATGTTATCCAGATCATTTTCCTTCACAAGACTGTCATTGATTCCATCCAGGAAGCCTGTCATGGTCTCAATGTCCGTATTATAGGTCTCAGCAAGGCTCTTTACCGTTCCTTCGATCTTCTGTGTCGGATCCTGAAGGATCTGCTCATAGATCCCTTTCTCCACCAGAAAATAATCCTTCCAGAATTTCTGCGCCTCAGGTGTTCTCTCATCCAGACCATAAGCATGATCACGCCAATCTTTCAGAAGTCCCATACTCCATCTCCTTCTACATAACAAATAGTTTGATAAGGTATGCCGTTTCTCCGGCAACACTGACGTGTATTATATCAAATACTCCATCACCTTTCAAGAAAAAACCTTCTTCACCCAAAGAAACAGATAAAGCAGGATCGGATAAAGAATCGTACAGAATAAAACTGCAGTGGTAAGCTCGCTTCCCGTAATGAGGCAGATGATAAGACAGATCACCAGGACAGCCATGATCGCCAGGCCAAAGATCGCAAGCCCGCGCTTCATTTTCTTCTGCTTTTTCACCAGAAGCTCCAGCTCGGCATTGACTGCCGCTTCGTCCATGCCTTCTTCCTCCTGCACAGCATCGGCATTATTATGCTTCTTCGAACTCATGACTCATCCTCCGCTTCGCCCTTTAATTCCTCCAGCCATTTCCGGATCTCAGCCTCTTTTCCCTGCTCCGTAGGATAATAGAACTGCATTCCCACCAGAGGATCCGGCAGATACTGCTGCTTCACATAGTGCTTCGGGAAATCATGTGCATACTGATACCCCGTATGTCCCAGCTCCCTGGAGCCGCTGTAATGCGCATCCCGTAAATGTGGCGGCACCTCGGCTCTCCCGTACTTCTTCACTGCATCCATGGCCGAATAAATAGCATTCGTGACTGCATTGCTCTTCGGAGCGGAAGCCACATAGGTAGCCGCATGGGCCAGGATCAGCTGTGATTCCGGCAGTCCCACACGCTCCACTGCCTGTGCGGCTGCAACAGCCACCTGAAGAGCCTGGGGATCTGCATTACCCACATCCTCGCTGGCGCAGATCATAATGCGTCTGGCAATAAATGTCACGCTCTCTCCGCCATAAAGCATCTTGGCCAGATAATATACCGCCGCATCGGGATCCGAGCCCCGCATGGACTTGATAAAGGCAGAAATGATATCGTAATGATTATCTCCATCCTTGTCATACTTGATATGTCTACGCTGGATGCATTCCTCTGCCACCTCCAGCGTGATGTGGATCCTGCCGTCCTTCGGATCCGGTTCCGTAGTAAGGATACCGATCTCCACAGCATTCAGCGCATTTCTGGCATCTCCTTCCGCCATATCCGCAAGGAAATGTACCGCCTCCTCCGAGATCTCGGCATTGTATGCCCCCATCCCCTGTTCCTTGTCATAGACTGCCCGGCGGACCAGGGTTTCGATATTCTCCTGACTCAGGGGCTTAAGCTGGAACACCGTGGATCTGGAGATCAGGGCGCTGTTCACCTCAAAATACGGATTCTCCGTGGTGGCACCGATGAGGATCACAGTTCCGTCCTCAACATAAGGAAGCAGGAAATCCTGCTGCGCTTTGTTGAACCGATGTATCTCGTCCACAAAGAGAATGGTTTTCCTGCCATACATGCCCAGTGCATCCCGGGCTCCCTGTACAACCTCCTCCATATCCTTCTTACCGGAGGTTGTAGCATTTATTTCTTTAAAATCAGCTTTTGTGGTATTTGCGATCACGTATGCCAGTGTGGTTTTTCCCGTTCCCGGAGGGCCGTAGAGAATAACCGATGACAAGCGGTCCGCCTCGATGGCACGTGTCAGCAGCCTGCCGGGTCCCAGGATATGCTCCTGTCCTACAACATCCTCCAGCTTCTTTGGCCGAAGCCTTCTGGCCAGCGGCGCATCCTTTTTGCCGCTCTGTTCCCGCATATAGTCAAATAGATCCATTTAACCTAACCTTCTATACTACTCCCAGCTTCTTGATGATCGAATCAAACTTCACAACATCAATGGGTTTACAGATATAATCATCATAATCCTCACTGGCATAGGACGCATCAAAGTCCTCATCCAGCGCACTGATCATGACCACCTTGCATCTGGAGATCCGGGGGATCCCGAGCTTTCTCTCCGCATCGCGGATGGAAGCCAGTGCTTTATATCCATCAATCTTCGGCATCATTATATCAAGGCAGACCAGATCAAAGAAGTTCTTCTCCGAAGCGGCTGCAACAAATGTGTCCACCGCCTGGATCCCATCTGTGGTAAGAACAACCTCACCATAGCGGGTTAACAGCTTTGATAAAAACTTTCCACTGGCCTGATCGTCCTCAGCTACCAATACCCTCATAATACACCTCCGCTTTTTACTTTTTCGATATCAGTCGAATCAAATCATCGATAAATACACAGATCTCTTTTCCAAAGGAACCTCTTTGTGCACCGAATCTTCGTTTCAGAATGGCCGCACGGATAAATCCATGAACAACGTCTGCCAGATTTGCAGGATCAAGTCCTTCCTTGATCTCCCCTGCATCCAGTGCTGCCCGGAACAGCTCCGTCACATAATTTCTCCGGCTGGTAGCACCTTCTACAATGAGTTCTCTTGTGGCCGCATTATGCAGTAATTCCTCATACTGAAGCATAAGTGTCGCCAATGTATAGTAGTTCTCATAGTAGATCGCATAGTTCTCTACGTATGCCTTTATCCTTTCAATATTAGTTCCCTCTTTGCCCTGAATCGTCTTGCGAATACCCTTGTCAAACCGGAAATAGTAATTCACTACATCTACCAACAATTCATCTATATCGCCATAGAAACGATACAACAGCGGTTCTGACAGATTCGCCTTGATGGAGATTGTCTTTGTCGTAAGATTCGAGAGTCCGGATTCACTTATTATATCGATTGCAGTAGAGATGATTCGATCCTTTGTCGAAATAAAACTCTCTGTCATTCAAATCCCCCTTATTTCTTCTCTTATCGTCTCTTGCTAATAACACTCAATACCCCAAGATTATTGTATTCTGAAATACGGTTTTTGTCAATTATTACCGAAATTATTATTTCAATATATGCAGAATTACAAAACATGAAAAAGGCCGGCAACAAATGTTGTCGGCCAATTGCAAAATTCACTTTAGTTGGTATCTGGTAAAGAATCTATAAGTCGTAATATATATGATTCAACCCGGTACGATGTAAAGCTCGTCTCGCCGGAATGTGTTACTGAATAACAGTTACGTTTGTAGCCTGGGGTCCCTTTTCGCCCTCTGTAACGTCGTATTCTACATTCTGTCCTTCTTCAAGAGTTTTGAATCCTTCCATGTTAAGACCGGAGAAGTGAACAAATACATCTTTTCCGTCTTCGCCTGTGATGAAACCAAAGCCCTTCTGGTTGTTAAACCATTTTACAGTCCCCTTTGCCATCTCTAATCCCTCCAAAGTTAGTATTCGTGCGATTTTTGAATAAATCACACTCTTAAATATATCACAGAGGGTCTCATACGTCAATGGAATTGTATAAAAAATACACGATACGAATTAGGCTAAAACAGTTTCCAAAGTATCCGTCTCAACCCGGTACCGATAGAGCGCATCCGTCAGCACTTCTGTTTTGTCGAGCATATGTGAATTGATCTCATGGATCAGATCCATGAGATATCCTGTTTCATCCTCTGCTCCCACAGGCAGTGCCAGAAGCTCGTTGATACTGGACGGAATGATATAATAGGGTTCTCCCATCTTTTCATAGATTTCCTTTAAGACACCCGGATAAAGGATCGCTATGCTTCCCTGAACACCCCGCTCCGTTCCGACATAATAAAACGGGCTGTCCACATCCGTCAGCAGCCCCCGGGACATCTCATCCAGAACATTCCGCAGAGGCTCGATCCTTGCCGGATATTTCTTCATGCAATTCGCGAGTGCAATGTCATAGAGCTCATCCACCGATCGCCCCCATTCTCGGACCACCTGTTCCGAAATGGCGGCGCTTCCCACACGATTCCCACAGACCATCTCCCAGCGAAGCATGGCAGCCAGATCAAGGAATTCTTTGTAGGTATTATTCTTCAGCAGCGAAAGGTTCTTTTCTTTATTCACCAGCTCCAGAACCAGTTTTTCTTCCAGCCAGGCCGCATCAAAGAGCTTCACCTGGTCCGGCTCGATCACCTCCAGCGCATACCGGAAGTCCTTCGCCATCCGTTCTGCCACCTGCTCCCAGATCTCATGTCCGGAAAGCTGCGCCGGATCCGGCGGCAGATAAGGTTCAACATAGATACAAGGCGCCATATCCTGTCCCTTCGGGACAACAGTCACCCCAAGCAGAAGCTGGCCGTTTTTCTTCATGGCATCATGTGCATAGACCGACTCCAGCTGATAATCCTCCAGTTTTTCCCGGATCAGCTCCGGGAGTTTTTCCTTTGCTGTTTCTCTGATACCTTTATGTCTTTGAAATTCATCCACGTTCATATAATCTCCTTTTTATCATGCAGTTACGGGATGAAAGAACAAAACTGTAAAAAAGAGAATTAAAAACACGATCTGCATTCGTGCGAAAATGCAGATACAAATTAAGCATTTTCTGTAATATACTGGTCAACTGCTTCCCGGACCGCCCCATAGGAAAAACCTCTTCGGAGCAGGAATGAATAAAGCCGATTCAGCTCTTTATTTCCATTCACATTTCCATTCACATTTCCATTCATGTCCTTTTTGTCCGTCCTGGCCTTCGTATTCTTCATATCCAGCATAACGGACTCCGGAACATAACGAAGCCTGCTGTGGATCAGTTTCTGAAGAACCTGATCCTCCGAGCGTTCCTCCTCTTCATACACCTCCTGCAGCAGCTGCTGCGGATCCTCCGGCTGTATCCCTTTCTGTCTCAACTCCTGCAGGATCCTTCCGGAGCTTCGATCCGAAGAATACCGTCGGATATACGCCCTGGCATATCTCTCATCATTCAGATATCCTGCTTCATACAGCCGGGTCACGGTATCCTCGATCTCCTCCTGTTCATATCCACGGCTTTTCAGCTTGCGGATCAGATCATAGGAGGAAAGCTCTGCCCGTGCCAGAAGATCTATGGACTTGTCCCATGCCGGGATCATTCATCATCCTCAGCGGCTGAATCTGCATCACCCATGGCATCCGGATCCTGGGCCACACCTACGATCACGCGGACCTTATCTTCCACTTCCTTCATGACATCCGGATTGTCAGTGAGATACTGCTTTGCATTCTCACGGCCCTGCCCTATCTTCTCTCCCAGATAGGAATACCATGCGCCGGACTTTACGATCACGTCATGCTTTGCAGCAAGATCCAGAATATCGCCTGCTTTGGAGATACCCTTTCCGAACATGATATCAAACTCTGCTTCACGGAACGGAGGTGCCACCTTGTTCTTCACTACCTTGACACGTACATGGTTACCGATCACTTCACCATTCTGCTTCAGGGACTCTACTCTTCTTACATCCAGACGAACAGAAGCGTAGAACTTCAGCGCCCGGCCGCCGGTGGTGGTTTCGGGATTACCGAACATAACGCCCACCTTCTCACGCAGCTGGTTGATGAAAATAACCACACAATTGGTTTTATTGATCACAGCCGTCAGCTTCCTGAGGGCCTGAGACATCAGACGTGCATGAAGTCCCACATGGGAATCACCCATCTCGCCGTCAATCTCCGCCTTAGGTACAAGGGCTGCAACAGAGTCGATAACCACAACATCCATTGCACCGGACCGAACCATGGTCTCGGTGATCTCAAGCGCCTGCTCTCCGTTATCCGGCTGGGATATGTAGAGATTATCGATATCCACTCCGATATTCCGCGCATAAACAGGATCCAGTGCATGCTCTGCATCGATAAAGCCTGCGATACCACCCATACGCTGTACCTCGGAAACCACATGAAGCGCAACCGTTGTCTTACCACTGGATTCAGGTCCGTAGATCTCGATCACACGGCCTCTCGGCATTCCGCCGATCCCCAGTGCGATATCCAGACTGAGGGAACCGGTAGGTACCACTTCTATGTTCATGTTCGCATTCTGATCACCCAGTTTCATAACCGAGCCCTTACCGAACTGCTTTTCGATTTGAACCAGCGCAGCATCCAGCGCTCTAATCTTATTCTCGTCTGCCATAACAACCTCCTAATAACAAACATATGTTCGTTTCTTATGTTATCCTATAATATTTAAGTGGAAATGTCAACCGAAAAAAGAAAAAAATCAGAAAAAAAGACGTAAGATGATTTGCGATGGTCATTATATCACATTTGCATTTTAAATACCACTCTATTATAATCATTTTATCTGACTTTTAAGTGCAGAAATAACGCGCGCCATACGGAAAAGAACGGAAATAGAACGGAAATAGAACGGAAATAGGACGTAAAAAGAAAGGATCTGCTGCATGTCCGTACTCGCTGTCATAAGTGAATATAACCCTTATCATAAAGGTCATGCATACCTGCTGGAGCAGGCCAGAGAGATCACCGGGGCAGAGTCTGCCGTTTCCGTGATGTCCGGCTGCTTCTCCCAGCAGGGGCTTCCCATGACTCTGGATAAGTATCTCCGCGCCGAAGCAGCAACCAGATCCGGCATCGATCTTGTGTTTGAACTTCCGGTGCTTTTTGCCACGGGCAGTGCTCCGGATTTTGCCGAGGGTGCGGTAACGCTCCTCTCACGGCTTTCTCTTCCGGAATATCTGGTTTTTGGTGTGGAAAACCCCGATACCTCCGCCTTTCTTGAAATCGCTGACTGCATCACAGAGGAGCCGGAAGCCTTTCGGAGCTGTCTTCAGGAGCGTCAGAAGGAGGGACTCAGCTTCCCCGCCGCCCGGGAGGAAGCACTTGCCGCCGTTCTTGGCGACTCGGTACGTCCTCTGGTCCGAACACCGAATAACATCCTTGCGCTGGAATATATGGCAGCCCTGAAGCGGGTAGGAAGCCGGATGAAGCCCTGTCTCGTAAAGCGAACCGCCGATTATCACAGCGGAACCTCCGCTTCTGCCACCGGTATCCGAAACCGGCTGGCTGCCATGCAGGACCCTTCGCTCACCACCGGCCCTTCTGCCGAACCGGAGGGAAACACCCGATCCGATGCAAAAAGCTATCTGAAGGGTGAACTCCCGGAGGGCTCCTATACTGTATATCAGCCCTGTGCAGATCAGCTGATCCTTTCACCGGACGGTCTGATGCCTTATCTTGCCGCAAGGATGCTGGAGCTGACCGATGCGCCCTCCCCGGACTCACTTCCTCTTGGAATGACGCCGGAAATGTATCAGCGCCTCAGAAAGCAGTCTCTTCCTGTGGATTATGAAACGCTGGTGGAAGGCATGAAACGCAAAAACGAGACCCGGGGCAGGATCACCCGGAGTCTTCTTCATCTGATCCTCGGAGTGACGGAGGGAGACCGGCTGAGCCGGGAGGAACGGTGCATGCTCCCCCTTTACCTGAACCTTCTCAGTGCCCGGAGAGAAAGCACACATTTGCTGCGCCTGGCCCCGGAGGGTATGATCATCACCCGAAATGCAGCCTTCCATCCGGAAGAAAGAAAGCTGCAGCGTCTCTGGGAGCTGGATCTTAAGGCTTCCCGTCTGTATAACCAGCTCATGTTCTCCGCCCACGGAATAGAGCTGCCGGAGGAGCTAAGGCGCACACCGGCCATGGTGTAAAATAGGAAGCTTTGGCCGGCAAATACACGTGTTGTGTCGGCCATATCGCGCAAAAAAAGGTGACAGGGGAGTTCATTTCCCCTGTCACCTTTTGATTCATGTTATTTAAAGATTACTCTTCGACTATTCTGTGATCACACTTCGATTACTCATCAAGGAAATCGTCATCCTCATCATCCTCGAAATCATCATCGTCGAAATCGGTATCTTCTTCCTCTTCCTCGTCAGCATCAACGCCGAAGTCGTCATCCTCATCATCCAGATAATCCATGGAATCATCTGCTGCTTCTGCTGTAAGTCTCTGAGATGCATAGTTCGGCTGTGCCTCCGGGATCGGCTGAACCGGTGCAACGCCGGTCAGAAGTCCGATGCTGGCATCAACCTCGCTCATATTCGTCTCCAGTGTGAATACGCTGTTCTCCAGGCTGTCAACCAGATTCTTGTAATTCTCGCGATCAGCCTCAAGGGTTGCTGCGAAGAAGTCTCTCATGTCAGACAGCTTCTGCTTTGTATAGGACATCGCACCCAGACGAACCTCATTTGCTTCTGCATTCGCATCTGCAAGGATACGGTCTGCCTCCTGTCTTGCAGCATCCAGGATCTCATTTGCGCGGATATTTGCAAGCTCTGTGATATGATTTGTATCTACAAGGCGGTTCGCTTCATTTACGGACTCGGAAATGATCGCATCGGAACGGGTTCTTGCGGATGCAAGGATTGCCTCCTTGTTGCGCATGATCTTTTTACAACGCTCGATCTCACTGGGGAGCTTCATCTTAAGCTCGCCGAGCAGTCGCTGAATCTCGTCCTTCGGAACAACGATCTTATTGGATGAGAGCGGTTGATATTTACAGTTATCGATAAATATCTCGATCTCACTGATCATTTCCTCTACACCTTTTTTACCCATTTCTTTAATCCTCCTGTTTTGCGGACTTCACAATCCCCTTTTTTATCATCGTATCCAGTACATTTTCCGGAACAAACTCCGGAAGTGCCACCTGATATCTTGCATACTCCCGAACCACCGACGAGCTCACATCGGAATAACTGGGATCCGTGGGAAGGAACAGTGTCTCGATCCCGCCGGAAACCACCCGGTTCACCTGAGCGATCTGAAGTTCCATTTCAAAATCCATGAGCTCTCTCAGTCCTCTGATGATGGTATTCGAACCCTTCGCCCGAACAAAATCGATCAGAAGTCCGTCAAAGCTCTCTACAGATACATTCGGTAGATCCTTACATGCATCTCTCAACATAATAACACGTTCTTCCAAAGAAAACAACGGTGTTTTTTTCTCAGAGTTCACTAAAACCCCTACGATCAGCTGATCGAAAAGCCCTGCAGCTCTCCGGATCAGATCCATATGTCCTACGGTAACCGGATCAAAACTGCCCGGATAAACGACTATACTCATATTTCCGCATCCTCATGTCTTATAAAAATGTGCTTGTTTGTTTTATAGGCTTTCACCTTCTCGATCCGGAAGGGCATGCCCTCCAGAAAGTCGAAATCCTCTTCCAACGCTGCTTCCACCACGATCCTGACGTTCGGGTTCTTGAATTTCTTCCCTGCCAGCACCTCCAGGACCGCGATCTCCAGCTCATGATTGTAAGGAGGATCCATGAAGATGACGTCAAAATCCACCGTAGGAAGCCCCCTGACGTAGGATACCGCATCTGACAGGATCAGATCCGACTCATCCTCGAATTTGGTAAAATGGATATTCTCCTTGATCACAGCCATGGCCTTTCTGCTGTTTTCCACCAGCACCGCATGTCTTGCTCCCCGGGACAGGGCCTCAATCCCGATGGCGCCGCTGCCTGCAAAGAGATCCAGGAAACGACATCCCGGGATATCTGCCTGAAGGACATTGAACAGCGTTTCCTTATATCGGTCAACGGTGGGACGTGTTGCGTCCCCCTCAAGACTCCGCAGAGGAAGGCTGCGTCTGGTTCCTGCAATAACTCTCATAATTCCTCCTGCCTGATCCAGCTTCAAAGGAGCTGTTATTTCCCATGGCTATTTCATAGTAGACCTCAGCCATGCGCCGGTCTCGGAAAGCTCCTCTTCCGTCCATCCGGAGGTCTTCTTCACATCCGACCGGATCAGGGATGAGCTCTCGTTCTTATTGGATAAATTCCAGCCTGCATAGGACAGGTTATAATCATTGATCAGCTGGAACCATTCATCCGCAGAATCATAATCAACGGCACCGTTTCCGGATGCATCGCAGATGCTGAACTCGGAGATGAAGATGGGCAGTCCTGCCGTTCTTGCCTCCTTCAGCTTATTACGGATGTTATCCTTATGGGTTGCTGCATAGAAATGCAGCGTATACATGATATTCGTCTCATTTTCGATGGGATCCTTGGCTGCGATATCCACATCCTGCGACCAGGTGGGGGTTCCCACGATGATCACCGCATCCTTGGCATTCTTCCGGATCACCGGGATCACTGCCTCCGCATATTCCTTGATATCCTCCCAGGTCGTTCCGCCATTGGGCTCATTGCAGATCTCATAGAGTACATTTTTATAATCCGCATACTTCTGGGACATCTCGTCAAAGAATGCGATGGCTTCATCCTGATTGGTCCTGGGATCATTGTCACTGAGGATATGCCAGTCAATGATGACATACATACCCAGCTCCGTTGCATATTCCACGCCGGACTCCACGATCTTCTTAAGCTTATCCTGATCTCCGCCGGCACAGTAGCCGCCGTTCTCGCCTGTGTACATGGCAAGCCGGATCAGATTTGCGCCCCAGTCATCCCGGAAGGTCTGGAAGGCTTCCTTATTCACATACTCCGGGAACCATGCCAGCCCGTGGGTGCTGATACCCTTCAGCTGGTACTGCTTTCCGTTCTGATCCACCAGATCCGTATCCTTTACGGACAGGGCTCCGTGCACCTCCAGAGGTGTTCCGTCCTCGGGCTCGGTCACCTTCTTCTTCTCAACCTTCGCGCCCTGAGGAACCTCCACGGTCTCGGTTACTTCCTTGTCATCCAGGAATACCTTTGCCTGATCCGCCTTGACCTTCTTGGAATCGGCTTCGCTCTTAAAGATCACCTGCACGCCGAAGTTCACGGTTCCCTTTGCAGGGATCACCTCGGAATAATCCACAGCCTTTGCGTGGAGCTCGTCTCCCTTGATCTCAAACTTCGCGCTCCAGCCCTGGTCGATCTTCGCTCCCGTAAAGCCCGGGATCACAACCTCCCAGTCATCCACATCCTCGGTCTTCATGTTCTTGATATTCACATCAAACTGAACCACAAATGTATCGCCGTTCGGCCAGGAATTGCTGTTCTTTACATCCGCATAAACCGCGGGCTTTGTCTTGGTTTCGCCCTCTTTCTTCGCTTCGGTCTTTGCTTCTGATTTCGCCTCTGATTTCGCTTCTGATTTCGCTTCTGTTTTCGCTTCTGTTTTGGCCTGGGTTGTCGCCTCTGACTTTGCCTGGGTCTTTGCCTCGGTCTTTGCCTCCGTGGCTGCTGAGGTATCATCCTGCTTATCGGAGCCGCTCATTTTGTCCGTTATGATGTAGCCCACCAGAACCGCTACCAGAACCGCAAGAATGGTAATGGCGATCTTAAGCCCCTTATTTCCGTCTTTTTTCGGCGGTTTCTCTTCGATCTTATCTTCGATCTTATCTTCGATCTTATCTTCGACCTTATCTTCGATCTTATCTTCGATCTTATCTTCGATCTTATCTTCGATCTTATCTTCGATCCTGTTTTCGTTATCACTCATCTTGTCTTCCTCTTTTTATTTCTTTTTTAACACAGCATCCTGTGCCATGTGAAGCACATCCGCATGCTGATAGATATCCGCCAGCCGGAACATGATGTCACCGCTCTGTCTCACACCGAAGAAGTCTCCGGGTCCTCTGAGGCGAAGATCCTCTGCTGCGATATGGAAGCCGTCATTGGACTCCTCCAGAACCGACAGCCTCTCCTTTGACTCCTCGGACTGATTGACATTGATCATGATACAGTAGGACTGGGCCTCGCCCCGTCCCACGCGGCCCCGCAGCTGATGCAGCTGCGCCAGTCCGAAGCGCTCCGCATTTTCGATCATCATCACCGTGGCATTGGGATTATTGATGCCAACCTCGATGACGGTTGTGGATACCAGAACGTCGATGGTGCGGTCCACGAAGTCCTGCAGGATCTTCTGCTTTTCCGCCTCCTTCATCCTCCCATGCAGGTATGCTACCCGCACAGACGGGCCGTAAACCTCATGCAGGGTATCGGCGTAGGAGACTACATTTTCCAGCTCAACCCCCTCCGAGTCCTCGACCTTGGGGCAGATCACGTAGGCCTGGTGACCGGCGGCCACCTCCTTCTTTATAAACTGATAGGCGGTAGGTCTGTAATCCGTACCCACCACACAGTTCAGTATCTTCTTTCTCCCTCCCGGAAGCTCCGTGATAAGAGAAATATCCAGATCGGCATATAAAATGATGGCCAGGGTCCTGGGGATGGGCGTCGCGCTCATGACCAGCACATGGGGAAGTTCTCCCTTCTCTGCCAGCCGTTCTCTCTGCCGTACGCCGAATCGGTGCTGCTCGTCCGTCACCACCAGTCCCAGAGACTGATATTCCACCTTCTCCTGGATCAGGGCATGGGTGCCCACAACGATCTGTATCTCACCGGTCTTAAGCCCTTCATAGACCTGCCGTTTTTGCCTGACGGTCATGGAGCCTGTCAGCAGCGCAACCTTCAGTCGGTATGGTGAAAAAAGCTTCTCCAGATCCTTAAAATGCTGCATGGCCAGGACCTCGGTGGGAACCATCAGGGCTCCCTGATATCCCGAAAGCACCGTGACAAAAAGGGAAGCTGCCGCAACGATGGTCTTGCCGCAGCCCACATCTCCCTGGATCAGCCGGTTCATCACCATTCCGCCGGACATATCCCGGATCACATCATTTAACGCATCCTGCTGTCCCTTCGTCAGTCCGTAAGGAAGTCCTGCCAGGAAGCCCTGCAGCTTTGACACCGCCTCCTCCTTCAGGATATGTGTGGATGAGAGACGCACATTTTCCTCTCTCATCTTCTGAACATCACAGAGAAACTGATAGAATTCATCAAATGCCAGCCGACGGACCGCTTCCCGGAGTGTCGGCTCATCCTTCGGAAAATGTATGGACTCCACCGCCTGTCCCAGAGGTATCAATCCATACTCTTCTCTCAGCTCCGGTGACAGAGGATCCGGCATGGTGCGGATCAGAGGCTGAACCTCATGGACCGCCTTTCGAAGCTGATTATTTGTAACCCCTGCCGTCAGCGGATAGATGGGCTGCAGCACGCTGCGCATATCCTGATACTTATACGGCGCGTAGAACTCCGGGTGCTCCATGACCCGGCGTTTTCCCTTCCGTCGCATCACCCCCGTAAAGCAGTAGGTATCTCCCTTATGAAATGTACTTCTGAGGTATGGACTGTTGAACCATACCATCTCCACGCTTCCGCTTCCGTCCTCAACGGAAAGGGTGGTTATGACGTATCTGGGTCCCTTCTGTACCTTGACGTAGGTACATACCGTTCCCTGGATCGTGACACGCTCCATTTCCGGTGCATCCGCGATGGACACCGGGGTTTCATACCCCAGATACCGCCTGGGATAGGTACGGATCAGATCCTGTACCGTCCGTATATTCAGTTTTCCGAAAGCAAGCGCCGTCTTCTCGCCGATCCCTTTGATGGACGTCACTGGATCCGAAAGCTGCATAGCGATCTCCCATTCTATATTTTACTCTACCGATACGATGTAATAGTAGATGGGCTGGCCTCCGTCATGCAGGTCCATTTCCACATCCGGATACTTCTCGGCGAGCTTCTGGTTCAGCTTCTCCGCCTCTTCCGCGGGGGTATCGGAGCCGTAGTAGATGGTGATAAGACCTGCGTCCTCATCGATCATTCCATCGATCAGCCGCTCGGTTACATCCGCGATCTCAGCACCTACAACGGCAATGCCCTCGTCATTGATGCCCATGATATCCCCCTTCAGGATCGACTTGCCCTCAACAGAGGTATCACGCACGGAAAATGTGACCTCTCCGGTCTTTACACTTTCCATCGCCGATACCATCGCAATACGGTTATCCTCCGGTTCGGCTTCATCCGAAAATGCGATCATGGCACCGATCCCCTGGGGAACCGTCTTGGAAGGGATCACAACTACCTTCTTCGATTTACAGATACCGGCTGCCTGATTGGCTGCCAGAATGATATTCTTATTATTCGGAAGCACGAATACATGCTCAGCATTCACCTGATCAATGGCATTCAGGATATCATCCGTGCTGGGATTCATGGTCTGACCACCGGAGATCACGTGATCCACACCGATCTCCTCTAAGATCTTCACCAGACCCTCTCCGGCTGCCACTGCGATAAAGCCGTATTTCTTCGGTGGCTGGGCGGGCTTTTCTTCCTTCTTCTCCGCTGTCTTGCCCGAATCCTTCCGTTCCAGCTTGATCTGCTTAAATGCAGCCTCCTGTTCCTGGGCCCGCTGCGCCTCCAGCTCCACCCGTTCGGAGTGCTCTTCCCGCATATTATCGATCTTCATCCGGGTCAGCTGACCGTATTCCAGCGCCTTCTCAAAGGCAAGACCGGGATGATTCGTATGAACATGTACCTTGACCAGTTCCTCATCTGCAACGCAAACAAGTGAATCACCGATGGAAAGCAGGTACTCCTTCAGCTTATCCACCTCTTCGTCCGGAAGCTCCTTCTCCAGCAGGATGATAAACTCCGTACAGTATCCGAATTTGATATCTGCCGTAGAGATGTCTTCCTTGCCACTGGCAGCACTGTAGGTGGGCCGTGCCTTCGGAACATCATCCAGAACGCCTGCACCCCTGGCAAGCTTTACCGGCTGACCGGCGTCCTCCAGCTCCACGGTGCCTCCCTTCAGACAGATGAGGATTCCCCGCAGGATCTCGATCAGACCCTGTCCGCCGGAATCCACCACCCCGGCTTCCTTCAGAACCGGAAGAAGCTCGGGCGTGTGCTCCAGCACCTTTTCCCCGTGGCTTACCACCTGCTCTGCGAACTCAACGATCGGATAATCCTCATCCTCCATCAGAAGCTCGGTGGCTTTTTCGGATATACCCCTTGCAACCGTAAGGATCGTTCCCTCCTTCGGC
The DNA here is from genome assembly GCA_902792005.1 of uncultured Lachnospiraceae bacterium. Taxonomy (GTDB): domain Bacteria; phylum Bacillota; class Clostridia; order Lachnospirales; family Lachnospiraceae; genus Eubacterium_Q. The sequence continues at coordinate 11,490 of CADAXW010000007.1, read as the reverse complement.
TTCATAACTGCTTTATATGCTGTTTCCACACCACGCTCGAAGCCTGACACAAGATCTACCAGCGTAAGCTCCTTTTTCCCCCGGATATCCTTGCAGAATCCCCGGAAAAGCTGAGAAAGGATCACGCCGGAATTTCCCCTTGCGCCTCGAAGAGAGCCGCCGGAGATGGCCTTGGAAAGGGAATCAATGGTGGGGTTCTTCTGACTCTGTACATCTGCGGCAGCCGCCATGATGGTCAGCGTCATATTCGTTCCGGTATCTCCGTCCGGTACCGGGAAGACATTCAGCTCATTGATGTACTCTTTGTTGTTACTAAGATTGTTTGCCGCTGCAACAAAAAGCTTCTGCAAAAGCAAAGCGTCAATGGTTTTCAAAGGTCAGACCCTCCTTAGTCGATCACGCGAACACCCTCAACATATACGTTAATGGTTTTCACCTTCATATTTGTGTAGTCCTCTACCTGGTACTTTACTGTCTTGATCAGATTGCTTACGACGGTGCGGATACTAACGCCATAGGCAACAATGATGTGGAATTCAATGATCAGATGTCCTTTTTCGTCCGCGGTCACATTTACTCCCTTGCTGACAGAACTGCCCTTCAGCAGCTTTGCAAGTCCGTCCCGCATGCTGATCGCAGCCATTCCCACGATACCGAAGCAATCCAGTGCCGCATGACCCGCAAACTCTTCCACAACTACCTTATCGATGGCGATATTTCCGTTCTCCCCTTCGACCTTTCCAGCCATAAGCCGTCCTCCTTTCCTTCACTTGACACAGTTATAGTCATTATATACTATTTTGAAGGAAAAGGGAATAATTTCACGGAATTCTAAGGGATTTCCGCAAAAAACCATTATATAGAAAAAAAATAAAAATTTCTCTTGCATACCGCTTTCATTTCTGTTAATATATCACTTGTTGCGAGCCTGTTTAGGCAAATTTACGTTGTGAAGGAGGTGCCGGAACCATGGCTAAGTGTTTTTATTGTGATAAGTCTGCTCACTTCGGAAATAATGTGAGCCACTCTCATAGAAGATCAAATGCAATCTGGAAGCCCAATATCAAGCGTGTACGTGCGATTGTTAATGGTACTCCTCAGAGAATCTATGTGTGCACATCTTGCCTCAAGTCCGACAAGGTACAGAGAGCACAGTAATCGAGGAACTTCCGATAAAAAAAATGCGTAACCGATCGGTTGCGCATTTTTTTATTTCACAGCGGCAGGAGTTCCTAGAACTCCTCATCCTCCAGGTTCTTTACTGTCTCTTCCACTGCTTCCGCATCCTTATTCTTCTTACCCATAAGTGACTGAACCTTCTCGGTCACACCCGGGATCATATCCAGCACCTTCGTAAGAGTGCTTTCCTCTGCGATGGGCATCATACGTACCGTACCGTTCTGGAGCACGATAACAGCTGAGGGAGACATTTTTCCTCCCATGCCGCCGGCTGCATTGTTTGTTCCCTTTGCATTGCCCATGGCTCCGGCTCCGACGCTGAAGTTCACATCCACCAGCGGGATGAGGGTCGTATCTCCCACCTTAATGGGATCTCCTACAACGGTTTTTGAAGTAAGAAAAACATCCATTCCCTTGAACAGAGAACCTACGGTCTGGTTAAAATCATTCTTTGTGATCTGGTTTGCCATTGTCTTATCCTCCTAAATATCTATCTCACGAATTACGTTATCTCTGAATCCTTATATTTATTATAGCTATCATAGCTTTTATATCTTCTTGGCAAGCTTTATGGTTCTTCGCGTATCTTTTCTGAGATACAGGAACAGTGCGGGGATCGCAAATGTACCGATACGGATACGTCCCTTCACAAATCCTTCCGCTTCAAACACCTTGTAGTAGAAGTCCGGATAGATCGTCAGCCAGTTTCCGTACAAGGGATAGAATCTTGCCATATACCCAAGCATCGACCCCGTCGTCGCCGGAGAGGTGAAACCGAAATGCATATCCACCTTCGCCTTCGTCGGTTTCAGGTGTTTCAGCCACTTCCCCAGTATCTTTTTCAGCCGTTCCCAGGTTCGCTGGGTTGCAGGTCTTTCCCAGAACTGCTGCAGATGACTCATCTTCCGATTCATCTTGTCCCAGTTGTCCTCGATCTTGTCGATGACCTCTTCTCCGGGTGCCTTCTTCTCCTCCGGTGCGTCTTTTCCCACCGTCATGTCGATCTCCGGAGCTTTCGGCTGATCCGGCGGAACGCCTCCGGTGTCTGCTTTCTTACCGGCTTCCGAAGCTGTTTCCGTCTTCTTGGCGTCGGCGGTCTTTGCTTCCTCTGCCTTCTTCGCTTCAGCGGTCTTTGCTTCCTCTGCCTTCCCGGCTTCAGCAGGCTTCGTAACCTCTGCCTTCTTCGCATCGGCAGCCTTCGCTTCCTCTGCCTTCTTCTGCTCTTCGGCAGCTTCCTTCTCCTCCAGCTCCTGGATTGCTTCCTCCAGCGTCTGTCCGCCGGCCTCTTCGATCACCTGGACCTCTTCATCCTTACCGAACTTTCTCTCGAATCGTTTCACCGTAAACCAGGCGACCTTCACTTCTCCCAGAAGGCCTTCGTCCTTGTCGAAATGTCCCAAAACCCGGAAGAACATCCATCGGACCTTTCCTTTGGCAAACTTTTGCTCCTCTGTGAAGGCTCCTTCCACCCTGTACCGGATGGGAACCACCAGGACCAGGATCAGCAGAAGCAGGAGCAGTCCGATAATGCAAAGGAGGATGATACCCAGGATCTTTAAAATTGTGAGTACTACGGCCATTGCAACACCCCTTCCTGATCCAGATGATCCTCAAGAATGTTCATGGCCAGTTCCTTCGCTCCGGTTTTGCTTTTCGAGATCGCCAGGATTGTGATCTCGTCATCCATTTTTCTGTAATACGGCTGCCTCAGCTCATTGAACTCATAGATCTCAAGAAGCCCATAGGAAAACAGCGGGAGTGTGACCACATAGAAGGACATATATTTTTTGCCCTCCGCGATCCGGTCCAGCGCCCTTCGGAATACCTTATTCTTTTCGATATCCGTATAAATGTTGTCCGCAAGCTTCATACTACTTCACCAATTAAAACTATTTATCTAACATCATATCATGGATGAGCCGGCTGACCGCTGTCAGCTCACTGTCATCCCTGCAATTCTCTAACGCATACAGGAAGTATTCCCTGATCTCCTCCCGGGAGTTGAAGAATACCGGAACCATGGACAGCACCTTCGCCATACGGCTCCTCTTCTCTTCTCTGGAAAGACCGGCAAATGCCTGATCAAAGTCCGTAAACAGCTGTTCCTTCAGCTGCTCCAGCTTTTTATCCTCTGCCTTATCCTCAGCTTTTTCCTCTGCCCTCTCCTCCGGATCAGCGCTCTCTTCTTTTTCATTCAGATCCATGAAGAGGCTGGTGGATGTAAGCAGATCTGCCGTCTTCAGCGCCTTTGCCACATCCGGCTCCAGTTCATCTGCATAGCTCTCCAGGCTGCTCTCCAGGGTAAGAAGCGCCTCGTAGGCTTCCTCCTGTGCACCCTCCATCAAAAGGAACCACTCATCAAACTGTTCCGCAGATACATAGATATCCTCCGCGGTGATGATCTCCTGCAGGATCTTCTTCGCAGTTTCCGCTCTGTCCTCCAGATATGACGCATCCGCTCTGGGTGCCGTCAGCTGAACCACAAGGATATCATTTACGATCTCCTGCAGCAGAAGGTCCCGGGTGGCATAGCCTTCCATCTCACCCGTCACCGATTCCAGCTCCTTCTGCAGATTCTCATATTCCGCCTTGGAGAGGTCCTTATAGGTCACATGATCAAACAGATCATATCTCTCCTTCAGCTCCGGATACTCTGTCTCAAAGCCCTCCGGAAGCTCCAGCAGTGCAGCCTCCCGGATTGACTGGATAAAGTCTCTGGCCGACTGCAGCTCACCTCCCTGATACAGGGCGATGGCCTCCGAAAGGATATCGTAGAACCGCTGCTTCGTCATACGCACCGGCAGCTGTCCCACAACCGACTGGATCCTGGTATTCACCACCATTTTATCCTGGTCGGAAAATACGAAGGAGAATGCCTCATCTGCCAGGTTTTCAGGAGATACCTGTTCCACCTGTCCCAGCAGCCCGGCCTCCTTCCGGTTCATGATATATTCGTGCTGTTCAAAGAAATCCGTATAGGATGTCAGCACCTTCATCCGCGCCGTGATCCTGTCACGAAGCGTTCGGATCTGTTCCTCTTCCTTTTCCGGCGTAGCCGAAAGCAGTCCTCGTACGGCGCTCTGCACCGTCCAGTAATCCTCGCTTCTGTCTCCCTCTTCCGCCTCTTCCTGCTCCATTTCACACAGGGTAAAATAGTTCAGAGAGAGCTTGATCAGAGAGTAGGATGCAAATGCAGCAGCGCACATTTTCCCATACTGTACGAGCCCCTCTGCCCGGTTTCTGTCCGCTGCGATCTCCGTCAGCAGGATCTTAGCCTCTTTTTCCAACTGTCTTGCTTCCAAATGTATATTCTCCCGTATATTCTCCCGATATTCTCCCGTCTATTCTTCTGATTCCTCAATATGCACATGTGAGAAGATATGATCGCTGCAATACTCATGATTGCCGGCGCATTTTGAACAATAACGGAATTCCAGATCCTGATTATCCCGCTCAGTCCTTCCACAGATGGTACACTGATGGATGGGCCCCTTGGTGCTGGGCCGCATGGTGATCACCTTGCCGTCCGCGCTGCGGGACATGACCTCGCTATGCTCCCGGTCCACCCGGCCTTCCCGTACTGCCTGCTTGAATCTCCTTGCCCTTCGCTTCTGGTCATGGGTCATTCCATTCCGGTTATGATAGATCAGCCAGAAGATGCCGAAGGTCACACAGCAGGTGATGATGACCACTCTCCAGTAAAGGAACGGGTAATTAATAAACTCATACAGCATAAATGCCGCATCCACGACCGCCAGCCATTTCATCTTCATAGGAACCACAAAGGCAAACAGCACCACCTGATCCTTGAAGACCACTGCCATTGCAAGGAACATGGAAAGGAGCATGTACCGGGTGGTCGGCAGGTAGATGAAGGCGAGATTCGGCGTCTTTGTGATGAGATACACTATCACAACCGCCAGATCCGTCAGAATGATCTCCGAAAAGACATACAGGTTGAACGCGAACTTTCCCCAGAGCCGTTCCAGAGAGGTTCCGATATAGTAATAAAAATATAAACAGATGGGGGTGAGCAGCATGCTCAGTGTGTCATTCAACTCAAAGGGAACTGTAAAGATCCAGGTAATGAGTCTCCACCACTGATTATTTTCCACCATATATGCGGGATCCAGTGTCAGATAGACATAGACCGTCTCAAAGAAATAACGAAAGATATAACCGACGATAAAACATCCGGTCATGATCAGCGGAAGTCGCGGGATGGCGTACTTGCCGATTTTTCGTTCCATTTTATCCAAGAATTTCATACGTGATAAGCTCCTGTGATTCATTCGCCCGAAAAAAAGGGTATATCTAACCTGTGTATTATACTATATTCCGGCCTGAAACTCAAGAAGCACCCACGCATATAAATAAAATGCCTAAATGTTACTATATTAAAAATTCTTGCCTTGAGTTTACCAATCATTTCATATATAATGTTATTTCGGTCTATCACACCCAAAACTCGTCCCTTTTGGTGCGTTTTGCACCTGCCCGGGGCGCAAAAAAAGGAGTACTATGAAACGCTTAGGTATTGACATCGGCTCTACCACCGTCAAGGTGGCAGTGATCGACGAGCAGCACAATTTACTATTTTCCGAGTATCAGAGACATTTCGCGCGGATCAAGGAGACCCTGCGGGAGCTCCTGGAGCACGCCATCGAATCCGTAGGCGACTGCGAGGTTGCCCCGGACATCACCGGCTCCGGCGGACTGGCACTGGCCAAGGTCATTGACGTCCCCTTTGAGCAGGAGGTTGTCTGCGTATCCAGTGCTCTGGAGGAGACCGCTCCCCAGACAGATGTAGCCATCGAGCTGGGCGGCGAGGATGCAAAGATCATCTACTTCTCAAAGAGCGGGATCGAACAGCGTATGAATTCTGTCTGTGCCGGCGGTACAGGCTCCTTTATCGACCAGATGGCAGCCCTTCTGATGACGGATGCCTCCGGCCTGAATGAGTATGCAAAAACCTATGATACCGTATATCCCATCGCCGCACGCTGCGGCGTATTCGCAAAGACGGATATCCAGCCGCTGATAAACGAGGGTGCGACAAAGCCGAATCTTTCCGTATCCATCTTCCAGGCTGTGGTAAACCAGACCATTTCCGGACTTGCCTGCGGCAAGCCCATCCGGGGTCATGTGGCATTTCTGGGCGGACCCCTGCATTTCCTGGATCAGCTTCGGGAGTGCTTTATCCGTACTCTGAACCTGGACGAGGAGCATGCGATCCTTTTGGAGAACTCTCATCTCTTTGCAGCCATCGGTGCTGCCCTTCATTCAGATGAGAATAAGACCATCGGTCTTACTGCCCTGGCGAACAAGCTGAGTGACGACCTGAAGATCGAGGTTGAGGTCAGCCGTTTGGATCCTCTCTTCAAGGATGAGGCAGAACTGGCTGAATTCCGTCAGCGTCAGCACTCCTATCACGTGCGCCGCGGCGATCTGAAGACCTATTCCGGACGCGTATTCCTGGGAATCGACGCAGGATCTACAACCACCAAGCTGGCTGTCATCGGCGAGCGTGGTGAGCTTTTATATGATTTTTATTCCAACAACAACGGCAGCCCGGTGAAAACCACCATCCGGGCCCTGAAGGAGATCTACTCTCTCCTTCCCGAGACGGCAACCATCGCAGGCAGCTGCTCCACCGGCTACGGTGAGGCACTTCTGAAGTCTGCCATGAACCTGGACTACGGTGAGGTTGAGACCATTGCCCACTACACCGCTGCCGCCTTCTTTGATCCTGAGGTGGATACCATTCTGGATATCGGCGGTCAGGACATGAAATGTATCAAGATCAAGAACGGTGTCGTGGATAACGTTATGCTGAACGAGTCCTGCTCCTCCGGCTGCGGTTCCTTCATCGAGACCTTTGCCCGGTCTCTGGACTATGAGGTGCATGACTTCGCTGAGATCGCACTTACTGCGAAAACGCCCATCGATCTTGGTTCCCGTTGTACCGTATTCATGAATTCCAAGGTAAAGCAGGCACAGAAGGAGGGTGCTTCCGTTGAGGACATCTCCGCCGGTCTTGCTTATTCCGTAATCAAAAATGCGCTCCTGAAGGTGATCAAGCTCACCGATCCGAAGCAGCTGGGTCACCAGATCGTGGTACAGGGCGGTACATTTTACAATGATGCCGTGCTCCGCGCCTTCGAACTGGTTTCCGGCCGCGAGCCCATCCGTCCGGACATCGCCGGTATCATGGGTGCTTTCGGCGCTGCCCTGATCGCACGGGAAAACTATACCGAGGGCTTCACCTCCACCACCATTTCCGAGGCGGACGTGAAGGAGCTGACCTATGAAACACAGATGGCACGCTGCGGTCTCTGCACCAACAACTGCCTTCTGACCATCAACAAGTTCACCGGCGGACGCCGCTTCATCACGGGTAACCGCTGCGAGCGTGGTCTCGGCATGAAGAAGAATGCGGAGAACATGCCGAACCTTTACGAATACAAGTACAACCGGCTGTTCCAGTATGAACCGCTGCCCATCGAGAAGGCAAAGCTACCGTGTCATTCTGTCACCCAAGTCCTCCAAGGAGATCTACAACATGGGCATTGAGTCCATCCCCAGTGATACCGAGTGTTATCCGGCGAAGATCTCCCACGGACATGTGATGTGGCTGGTAAAGCAGGGCTTAAAGACCATCTTCTACCCCTGTGTTCCTTACGAGATGAATGAGACGCCGGACGCCAACAACCATTACAACTGCCCCATCGTTACCTCTTATTCCGAGAATATCAAGAATAACATGGAGGAGATCGAGACCAATCAGATCACCTACATCCGTCCCTTCCTGGCGCTGGATAATCCTGCCGCTCTGAAGGCACGTATGATGCGTGAGTTCAAGAAGTATACCGATGTGACAAAGGAAGAGATCAGCGCAGCTGTGGATGCCGCTTATGCAGAGGCTAACAAGGTGAAGGAGGATGTACGGAAAAAGGGCGAGGAGACCATCGCCTTCCTGTCCAAAACGGGCAAGCTGGGTATCGTTCTTGCCGGCCGTCCCTACCATGTGGATCCGGAGATCAACCATGGTATTCCGGAGCTGATCAACTCCTACGGTGTGGCTGTCCTTTCCGAGGACTCCATCTCCCACCTGTCCGAGGTGGAGCGTCCCCTGATCGTTTCCGACCAGTGGATGTATCACTCCCGCCTCTATCGGGCTGCAAACTTTGTAAAGTCCAGCGAGAACCTGGAGCTGATCCAGCTCTTCTCCTTCGGCTGCGGACTGGATGCTGTCACCACCGACTGCGTAAATGATATCCTGTCCAATTCCAATAAGATCTATACGGTTCTGAAGATCGATGAGGTTTCCAACCTGGGAGCGGCCCGTATCCGTATCCGCTCTCTTCTTTCCGCCGTAAAGGCACGTAAGAAGCACAACGTGAAGCCGAGTCCGGTGTCCACTGCACTGAAACGTGTAGAGTTCACCAAGGACATGAAGAAGGATTATACAGTTCTCTGTCCCCAGATGTCGCCCATCCATTTCGACATGCTGCAGGCGGCGCTGCGACATTTGCATATCAACTTCGTGGTCCTGCCGGATGCTGAACGGGAAACCATCAATACCGGTCTGAAGTTCGTAAATAATGACGCCTGCTATCCTTCCATCATTGTGGTGGGACAGCTGATGGAGGCCATCACCTCCGGCAAGTATGACGTAAACAATCTGGCCGTTGCCATCACCCAGACCGGCGGTGGCTGCCGTGCCACCAACTATATCGGTTTTATCCGCCGTGCCCTTGCAAAGGCCGGTTATCCCCAGATCCCCGTAATCTCCGTCAGTGCACAGGGTCTTGAGAAGAACGAGGGATTCAAGTACAATCTGAAGGCCATCAAGTGTGCGCTCCACGCCCTGATGTACGGTGATATCTTCATGCGTGTGGTTTACCGCACCCGTCCTTATGAAAAGAAGCCGGGTTCGGTCAACAAGCTGCATAAGAAATGGGAGCGGATCTGCGTCCGCGATATCGAGCGCGGTTCTCACAACTTCAAGAAGATCTGCCGGGATATCGTAAGAGACTTCGACCGGATCCCCATTTACGAGGATATGAAGAAGCCCAGAGTCGGTATCGTAGGCGAGATCCTGGTTAAGTTCCTGCCTTCAGCCAACAACCATCTGGTGGATCTTCTGGAGCAGGAGGGTGCCGAGGCCGTTATGCCGGATCTCACCGACTTCATGCTCTACAGCTTCTTCAATGCGGAATACCGGCATGAATTCCTGGGCAAACCTCTGGGAGCTCAGATCGCCAGCAACGCTGCCATCAAGTTTATGGAGCATATGCGTAAGCCCATGGCAAAGGCTCTGGCCCAGTCCAAGCGCTTCACTCCTCCGGTGGACATCCACGACATCGCGGATTATGCAAGACCCATCGTATCCATCGGAAATGAGACCGGAGAAGGCTGGTTCCTGACCGGAGAAATGGTGGAGCTCATCCACTCCGGAACACCGAATATCGTGTGTGCACAGCCCTTTGCCTGCCTGCCGAACCATATCATCGGAAAGGGCGTTATCAAAAAGCTGCGCGCCGTGTATCCGGACTCAAATATCGTACCCATCGATTTTGACCCGGGTGCATCCGAAGTAAACCAGATCAACCGCATCAAGCTGATGCTGGCTGCCGCAAGAAAGAACCTGGAAAACAAGGATTGATCAAGTAAAAATCGTGCTTTTCAACAAACGGATTTGTTACAAATGCCAAAACGGGATTTGTAGCAAATCCGCTTCTTGTATATAAATAAGGTAAGTGTTATTATATCGCTAGGGTATTACAAACTAATTACTTCATTATTTTAAGGAGGACAAAAAATGAAGAAGAAACTACTCACTCTTCTGCTCATGGTTGGGCTTGTCATCTGCTTCTTACCCTTTTCTGCTGAAGCAGCCGGCACGTCCACAAAAAATGCAACATCGATCACTTCCGGACAAGAAGTCTCCGGAACGCTGAAGCAAGGTTCAACGAGTCACTACTACAAGGTGGTTCTCAGCAAGCCGTCCAGAATCCGGGTGGATATAAGCAACAACTCTTCCAGTAACAGTCTTAATCTCCGGATAAAGGATTCAAACGACAATTATGTAACCGGTACCAATGAATATTCTTATTATGTTGGCAAAGGTACTCAGGAAATGTTCAACCTTGATCTTCTTCCGGGAACCTACTACATGAATCCGGGTGTTAATTCCATCTATGGAACAAATACTATCCCCTATTCCTTTACCGCTACTATCACTGCAGCTACTGTTTCTGCAGAGGATAATGGAAGCAAGAACAACAGCATCTCCAAAGCAAGCAACATCTCCGTAAACAAGGTTTACAAGGGACAGCTCGCACTGAATGATCTGCACGATTATTACAAGTTTACAATCACTACCAACTCTGTCATCCGTATCAGTGTAAATGGTCAGAAGTATCAGTATTATCGGATTTACAAGAAGGATGGAACCGAAATCAAATACTTCATCACCGACGGTGGCGCACAGACGCTTAGTGCCTATAACCTCGGTAAGGGAACCTACTATCTGGATGTTACCTGTGACAAGTCCCGCACCGGAAATTATAAGTTCAAGATCGTTCGTACCAATGTTGGCTGGAACAAGGTTGGGAAAAACTACTATTATCAGGACAAGTTCGGAAACAAATACAAAAAACGCTGGTTGGACGTCGGCAAGAAGAGATACTATCTGAATGCCAGCGGCTATCGCGTAACCGGTTTTAAGAAGCTTAAGGATGACTACTATCTCTTCAACAAGAACGGCGTTATGCTTACAGGCTGGCGTACATACAACAAGAAGAGATACTACTTCAACAAGACTCTCGGCTATGCATATACAGGCGAGCGCCTCATCGGCAATGACTGGTACTACTTCAACAAGAAGGGCCAGATGCAGAAGGGCTGGATCAAGCAGGATGGATACTATTACTACTATGGTTCCACCGGAGCTCAGGTACATGGATGGGCTAAGATCGGTGGAAAGTGGTACTGGTTCTACAACTCAGGCCGTATGTACAGCAACGGCTACAGATATGAAGGCAGCAAGAAGTATTACTTCAACAAGAGCGGCGTTTGCACAAACCGCTAATCCGAAGTTGAATAACTGTAATCTACATATTTAGCTGAAAAGAGCGGAGGATCTGATCCTCCGCTCTCTTTCTTTTATCAAATGTACCGCAAGTCTGTGGTCCCTTCCCGCACCGAATCACTTCTTCGGCCCGTCTTCTTCGTGCAGATACATGATCATACCAGGTCCAAGATCCGGTGTGGGTCTTGCGATGAACCCGTTCTTCTCATAGAACC